>JADJXA010000008.1 GCA_016716065.1 Candidatus Leptovillus gracilis
TTATTCCTTTGCGGGCCTACCGTATGGAAGCATTGCGTTTTATGCTTAAAAAAGAGGATGACGAGAAGTATCAAGATTGGGCTGATGGGGATTATCTTCGTATTTTACGTGATCTCGATCAGACAGAAATTGTCTGGTGGAATAAGGATCGTCGCGCTTATACAACTGATTACATTGCACGCCGAGTGATTAATCAGCAAAGATTTCTGGCTGAGCCTGATCTTTTCATCCAGTCGCACCGAAATGCTTTTACCCTGTATCTAGAATGGGCAAATGAACACAAAATAACCAGTGAAGATTTTATTTTAGAAGCGTGGTTTCATCTGGCAAACCTCTGGCAAATAAAAACTCTCAGACATGAACTGGATGAGAAATTTAAGCAAACCTTAGAAATGGCTAGCCATGGAAACAGAGGAAAACTGGTCATAGGGAACAACTGGAACCGCACGACAAAGATACAGAGTATGACAAAGAGTTATATGATCTAGTGCCTGGCGATTGGCGTAATCAGGCAGAAAGAATTTGGACAGAAATGGTCAAATAGACGTAATCATCTAACTAAACTATTTTATTGCCTTTACTCAATATCGCTGTTTTTGTGCCAGTTTAATACGTTCCTGCTCGGCCGTATTTCATTGTGGAGGAACACAGCAACATGACAACTGAGAATCCCCTGCTTTCACCTAAAACACCTAAGATTGTTGGGCGTAAAAGCGAGATTTCCGCTATCAAACAGGCGATTAATGATAAGGGATCGCAACGTATTCTGTATTTTGTGGCTGGCGGTGGGATGGGGAAAACCCGATTGCTCGAAGAAGTTGAGCGGATTCAAAAACCAGTTCTGATCCCCCCTATTATTGATCTATACCATCAAAGCAACCACAGCCCCAGTGGATTACGTCAGGCAATCGTCAAAGGTTTAGGCAACAAGAAATTTCTCAATTACAACCAGAAAAGACTTGAGTTTGAAGAAAAACGGGAGTTTGGTAAGGGCGGCGCAGCCTTGGAAGAGATGCGCGCTGAATTAGATAAGGCTTTCATTCAAGAGTACAACCAGATTTCCAACCACCAGCGCATCATTCTCCGATTTGATACATTGGAATTACTGCAATATGAACACGACAGTGTGCAAACGACTTGCCTGGTAGATGATGTCAATACAGTCATTAAGAATTGGCTACTTGAAGTCATTCCACAACTGAAAAACTCCGTCACGATCTTCGCAGGTCGCCCTCGTCCAATAGTCGAACACCACGCCATAGAGGATAATCAACCCCGTAGTGTCGAAGAAGAATTTCAAATTATCTTCAGCAAATCTGATTGTCATTTTGAACCATTTGTTTTGCCATCGCTAGATGAAAAAGAATGTAAAGAATTCATCCAGCTGATGTGCCAACAATACCCAGAGCAACTTAACCCAATCTTTTATTCTGATAACCCGCCTGATATTTACCCTGTATCTGAGGGCAAACCAATTCGTCTTGCTATACTTGTTGATTTATTTCGGTACGAGCAGCCCGTCAATATTCGTTTGCCAAAAGAAGACATCGACAAGGAGCTTGTTGAGCGATTGATGGGCCTACCCATGCCAATAGGTCCTGCTGTTCGGTTTTGTTACTAAGCTCGTAAAGGGCTGATGCAGAACTGTTGCGTCACTTGTGGGGCCAACAACAGGACCAGGATCCCGCTCCAGAAGAAATCCTGAAAAGGATGAGCAATCTTATAGTAACCAAAACATACCAAGGCGATAAGACGCGACTGTTTTTGCATGACGAATTGTATGATTTATTTGATCGTTACTTTCTAGGAGACCCTCGTTATCGTCCTGAATTTTTCAAGCCATTGAAGGATTACTACCAGAAAAACCTAGATCTCGCTTATCAAAAATATTTGGATACAGACAGCCAGGAAAAACTATCAACACATGAAATTGAAGATATAAAACTGGCGCTGCTTTATTATGCGCTGCAATGTGAACATGATGTAGCTTATGTTCGTTACTATGTTCGTTGGGATGAAGAAGCGATAAAAAAGCATGAGACTGGTTTTGACATGCGATTACGGGACGAGGTTTTGCGTTTTTACAATCGGTATGCCTTTGATGAACAATCTCCTTTTTACGATAGTGGTGTGGCAACCCGAGTTGATGCGAAGAGGATTCACCGGGATTGTGCTGTCCGTTGGGTGAAAAGGCATCTAGCCCGAGGTGATTTCCAGTTAGCGCATAAAGCGGCTCAAAATGTGTATCACAGTCAGGACTATCTCTTTAATTGGGTTACCGCCGATGATCCTATCTATAAAGCCGGATTGTTAACAGCGTGGAGTGAAGCATTACTTTACATTGTTAATACTGACGAGCAATTTGTTTTAGATAAGTTGAATGAAGTGTTTACCTTGCTGCCTAATGGTCACCAAAGCGGAGAAATGACGTCAGACGACGTAGATGATGACATATGGTTGGAACAGCAAATTCTGGGCAAAGCGTATAATAATCGTGGTTATTTTCATAGGTATCATGGCCGCTACGGGCAGGCATATGATGATTATCGCCACGCCTTAGGTTATTTTCGGCAAATAGATTTAGCGGATGAACGCGCAAATACATTAACCAACCTTGCTTATCTATTAGCGCTAATGGGTGAAGCAGATACAGCTATTTACCAGATTGAACAGGCGATTGAGATTCGTGAAAGGTTAGATCAAAGTAAGCGGTATACCATAGCCCTGAGCCGTAATACTCGTGGTTTGATTTATGCCATGAAAGGTGATTTTGAGGTTGGCATTCAGGAGTGTCAGCAGGCCTTAGCCATCTGTGAAGATATCGGTGAACTAAGGGGAATTGGTTTAGCTTGTTTAGCGCTGGGGTTTTCGTTAAGGCGCAGAGGAGAGCAGTGGAAACGTGGGGCGTTGATTTCCACGAAAACACGGGCTGTATCAGATTTTGCGCAAGCCAAAGCGTATTTGGAGCGCGCTATTACTGTCTTTAGTAATCCAAAAGACGAGTCTTTGCATTCTTGGACAGACAAAGCAAATCGGACTTGGGTTAATGAACCGATTCGCCTGTGGGAAGGGTTGAATGAGCTAGGGAGCCTTTATTGTGACCGGGCGTATTTAGCGCTGAATATCGAGGAGAACGAGTCCGTCTTATCTGATTATTACAATCAGGCCATCGCTGCCCAAGAAAAGTCACTAGACATCGCTGTTAGTAAAGGTCTCAAGTTTCAAACGACTGATTCGTATGATGATTTAGCCCAAGTGTATCATGATTATGCAAGATTATTAAAGCGAATGGGCAAAGAAGAGGAGGCCGGACAATTTTTCAAGAAGGCTGAGAAGCATTTGTTAAAGATTGAAAACCATCTAGTTCCTGCGGAATTTCAGTTCATGAAACATCAGCCAGCCAAAAAAACCAGATCGTTGCCCCAGTCAGGCCTTACTTATTGGCAATCTTTAGGAAAACTATATCTGCAACGAAGTGAATGGGAAGCGAAGAAACTTGAATATCGTGAAGTGACATTTGGTTTAGAGCGTTTTGCGTCTATGGAGTTATTAGTACGTTATCAAGCGCTTTCCTTTGCTTATTTCCAGCGTTATGGACCACAATCAGCCCATCTGAGCAAAATGTTATCCACGTTTACTAAACGGCTTGATTCCTTAAAAGTACCGCCAGAATTAGCCCGAGAGACGGTAGGACAAGTCGAAGCAGAAACTGGTTTCAATTTACGTAGATTGATCAATACAATTGATAATACGCTGGGCATGTAGGCCAAACGATTTAGTTGTGTATTAGGAAATAATACTCCCTGAGGGTCTCTTGTGTCGCAGAAACTCATTATTAGGCGAGCGGATTCAGCCGACGCGGAAAAGATTGCCGATGGTATCAATCAGATTTGCGTAGAAGGAGGGGCATTTTACGTCACCAGGTTTGTTCTTTCCGAAAAATGGCACCAACTGTTGTACCAACCCAAAACCAACTCAAACCACTTGTCCCTGGTGGCCGAATGGGACCAACAATTTGCTGGCTCACTGCGCTTGTTTACCGGTGAAGAGTACACCTTGTATGAGCATGTATCCGATTTAGGCCTGTTTATCCTGAAGCCTTATCGTCGTTTAGGTATTGGCACACGTCTGATGACGGAAGCCTTGGGATGGGCACGGATCAACAAGGTGGAGAAAATCATGCTTGTTGTCTTTGCCTCCAACTTATTAGCCATTCGCCTCTATGAACGGTTTGGTTTTCAGCAAGAGGGCTGCCTGAAACGACAAATCAAAACCGGCAACGAATATATTGACTTGCTACAGATGGCTCTATTCCTCTAATCCTCTGGGTGCTGGACAATGATTTTATTGGAAGTCTTTCTTGAGTTGTTTCTGGAATATATCCTGAAGCAATTATCCCCGCAGATAAAGCAGAAATGGTCGCAGCGACAAAGGCAGTTAGTCCACCCTTTTGTGGCGCCAGTGGAGATGATAGATCGCGATAATGAGCAACGGGTCATTTCTGCGGCTGTTGCCGCACGAGAAACTCAGTCGAGGGTGGTTTATTTTAATGGGCCTGGAGGAAGTGGAAAAACACGCCTGTTACAAGAATCAGAACGTATTTTTCGCCAGGCGAAGCGCAGCCGATCACTGCGGTATGGGCAAATTATTGACTTGTATCACGCCGATTTACACAGTGTTTCGGCCATCCAAAATGCGATCGTACAGGCTTTAGACCCTACTGAGAAACATTTTGTCCAGTATCGGGAAGCCTGTTCCCAATTTGATCGTCGTCGTCGTCAAGGAATAGCCAGCCAAAGTCTCAATGTTGAACGGGGAATTTAAACGCTCGGTTTCTGGACGATTATGCGGAACTGGCGAAATCAGTTCGGCTGGTATTGCGTTTTGACACCCTGGAGACATTGCAACGGGAGTCTGACCTGATTCAAACCTTGTGTCAGCTTAATCAGGCTTATCCAGTAGAAGGATATGATTGGCTGGTGCAGCATTGTGGCATATTGCCAAACACAGTCATTTTATTAGCCGGTCGCTCACAACCCCATCTCTCAAGTCATTTGGGCCAAATAAATCAACAGATACCGGGCGGTTTTGAAGAGATAGAGTTGGCTGGTTTGAGCCGGGCAGACAGTCAAATGCTCTTGGCGAAGTTCTTGCAGCAGCATCCTTCACCTTTTGCAAGCCAGGTTCAAGCACACGCTGACCACCTGTGGCATGTTACCAAAGGATTGCCAGTGCAACTGGCAATCCTGGCTGAGGTTCTGTTACATATAGAATCCGGGGGCGGCCTATTTGCCAATTTGCCAAGAGACCCTGAGCGATGGGAAAAAGCGATCATTCAGCAGATATTTGATTATGACAACGAGGCGACGCGCCCGCTCTTTTTTTTGGCGCTTGCACGCAAAGGTTTAACAGTTGATTTGTTACATTACTTGGAACCTGAGTGGTCATACGAAATTTGTGAAGAATGGCTACAGCGATTAGGCGGTTTAAGTATTATCAAAACCCGACAAAACCACGAGGCTACTGCGCTTTTCTTACATGATGTTCTGTATGAATTGTTTGACGCCGCTGAACATTCCTGGCCACAACTAATGCAGTGGCAAGAACATCTGGTGAATTATCATCGTGATCATCAGGCGGCATTACGGGAAAATCGGGCCGACTGGGTGGCTGCTACCGTCAACTTGCTGTATTACGAACTGCAATACGATGCCCATACCGCGTTTTATGAGAGTTATTTGCGTTGGAGCGAATCGGCTATCAAAGGGAGTGAGATTGGACTGGATTTGCAATTACGTGACGAACTGCTTCGTTTTTTGCACTCGTCGGTCAATAAACCGATGCCTAATAAACCAGTATTGACTGAATCGGAAATTGAACGAGATAGTGGTGTTCGCTGGATTAAACGCTTGTTGATCCAGGGCCAGTATCAACAAGCGGTTCAGGTGGCAGCTAATATACTCCAGTTTGGTCCATATGCCGCATTTGCCATCAACCCGGCCAATGTCGGTAAAACAAACCAACTGAACGAAGAGGCTGCTATTATTTTTGATATAGATAATGACTTCTTATGGGGTCATTTGTTGACCTACTATGGTGAAGCGTTAGCCTATACAGGCGCATCGGAACAAGAAACGCGTGCAATTTTGGTCCAAGCCATCTGCCTGCTTCAAAAATGCCACGAGCATATTGCGCCGGCATGGTTGCGGCAAAAAGTTCTGGGGCGCGCCTATAATGTTTTGGCTTACCTGGAATGGATATATGGTCATTATGGCGCGGCAGTAAATGCTTATCGGTTAGCGCTGGACTGCTTTGCGTCTTTTGATCTGTCTGATGAACAGGCTGATACATTGAACAATCTTGCCTTTTTGTTAGCAGTATTAGGAGATTATTCGCAAGCTAAAAATCATGCCGATCTTGGATTAAAGTTGCGTCAACAAGTGGGACAAATCTACCCGGTTGCCTTAAGCCACAATACACGTGGCTTAATTTACGCAATGCAGGGGATTTTGATTGGGGAGAACGCGAATGTAAGCTGGCGTGGGATAAATTCAGTGAAATTGAAGCTCATCGCGGAATTGGGTTAGCCTGTAATGCGCTCGGCTTTATTTTACGCCGCAAAGCAGAAAATTTTTGCCAGAAGGAAGAGGGGATAACCGCAGAGCGAGTCAATGAAATTTTTGAAGAAGCGGAGTCTTATCTGTTACACGCTATAGATATTTTCGACAGCATCCCTTCGCCATCAGCCGATGAAGTTCATGAACCACTACGATTGTGGGAAGCGTACAATGAATTAGGCAGCTTGTATGGCGATTGGGCAAATTTCTGCCGAAAAAACCAGGATTGGGTTCAAGCGCAAACCAATTATCACTCAAGCCTTACATTCCAAAGTAAGGCGGTGGCGGTAGCCCAAAGCCATGGCCTGCACTGGCAACTGGTAGATACTTATGATGATCTGGCACAACTCTACGCTGAGTGGGGGAATACAAAGGAATCGAGTTTACAATTGCGATATGGTTTGCAGGTAATCTCGCAACGACAAGAAGTAAGTAACGAGTTGGCGCCCAACTGGCCAAGCGGGGAGGCTTATTGGTTGGTCTTGGGTAAGGCACATCTACAACAGGGGATGTGGTTACTAGAGCAATCCCACAGTAATTCTGTGCAGGGGATAACTCATTTGATAAAAGCGGCCTATTGTTTTTATCATTATTGGCCTGGCATTCCTTCGTACGATCCCCGTCAAAGTATGATCAAACGTCTATTGCAACAAACCCGCGTTACAGAAGAAGCGTTGCATCAGCAAGTTGAGCAAGTCGCCAATGAGTGGAATAAATCCACTGAGGATCTGCTGCACTTGTTCGTAGGATTTACATAAGAGATAGAGGGCATCAGGAAGGGAAGAGATAGAGGGCATCAGGAAGGGAAAATGAAATCACACCTGGCAAGTAATTACGTGATTATAACAGCGCGAACTATTTTTGATGATGCAAGAGAAACACCCAAGGGAAAGAGAAGCGCAGCAAACGGCCGTTTCCCAGAAAATGACAGTCGGTCTCATCTTTTGAATTTTCTAGAATCTGATTGCGCCTGTTCCACACCCGCTGAACGCCTTTTTGAATCTAATTGCGCCTGCGCCGCGCCATCCCCTTCGTTAAGCCCTTGCCCACCGATTGTTGATCAACAAACGGCCGTTCAGTGGACTGGTTATACACGGTCGTTATCCCCCACCTATCACCTTTGCTTTGATATACAAGGGCAAGGTGGGGGGATGGCAGTGGTAAACGATGACGCCTATTTCTTGTTGCAACAATTTCAGACGCCACAATCAGTAGCAGCCGGGCTACAAGCTGCGCCCCACAAAGCTAAAGCGAAAGCGGCTGTAGACCACCTGATACAAACTGGCCTGTTAAGACCGGTAACGACCGTTGCCACCCTCTCCCAATCAGTTGCAAACAGTCTCACCGCCTGGCTGCACGTCACCAATGATTGTAATTTGCGTTGCGATTACTGTTATATAGACAAGACGCCGGACAAAATGGCGTTAGAAAAAGGATACCAGGCAATTGAGGCAGTTTTCCGATCAACCATCAAACAAAACCTTAAGAGAGTCAAGCTGAAATATGCTGGAGGGGAAGCCACACTCAATTTTCCCACCGTGTTGGCTTTGCATCACCATGCCCTGCAGTTAGCCATTGTGCATGGTCTTGAACTGGATGGGGTTGTGTTGAGCAACGGGGTTGCGATCAGTGATCGGATGATTGTAGCCTTGAAAGAGGCTGGTTTACGATTGATGATTTCCCTGGATGGGATAGGTGAGTATCATGATGGGCAACGGCCGTTTGTCAATGGTCACGGATCTTTTGAACATGTAGAACGTACGTTAAATCGTCTGTCCAAGCATCAATTCATACCATCAATCTCAATCACAATTTCACAGCGTAATTTGGTGGGCTTGCCAGACGTCGTGGCCTATGTCTTACAAAGGAACCTCCCGTTTACCTTAAACTTTTTCCGCGACAACGCTTGTACAACCTCTTTGTTCGATTTAGCTTACGAGGAAGACCAAATTGTTGAAGCAATGTTAAATGCTTTTAGAGTTATTGAAACCAATCTGCCCCCATATAGTCTACTGGGCAATGTGCTTGATTTAGCCCATCTGGATAATTCGCACGAACGTACTTGTGGTGTTGGTCAATCCTACATGGTTATCAATCACAAGGGAGGAGTAGCTAAATGCCATATGGCCTTGGATGAGGTCGTTGCCGCCATTACAGATGATGATCCACTCCAACTCATCCAATTAGACCAGATCGGTATTCAAAATTTACCCTTCTCGGAGAAGGAAGGTTGTCGAACCTGCGAGTGGCAAACCTGGTGCGCTGGTGGCTGTCCAGCCTTGACATATCGGGTGACAGGCCGATATGATCTGAGATCTCCTAATTGCCGTATTTACAAAACGCTTTTTCCTGAAGTCTTACGTTTAGAGGGGCTTCGACTACTCAAGTACAGCGGGCTACTTCAATAAGATTCTGGTAGCTTGTCACAAGGTTTTTCTTACAAATACCGTTTAGGTTCCTTGCCTGACCACGAGAACATCTCTGCTGTTTTTGATAAGTAAACAGGGTGACTAAACAAGTCACATCTCCAAGTTCTTAACCTGTGTATAATCACCTCCGAAAATCTAACAGCGTTTCTAACGATTACGCATCGAGATAAGAGATGGACACTATTTGTGTTATTGTAGAAAGTTGACAGGGAATAGGGAAATGCTTACTCGAAAACCAAAGTACCAATAAACGTTCAGAGGATCAAGCCCATAGCGATACGAACAGCGTGCATCACCGTTCTTGTCAATAAACGAACCTCCCCGCAAAACGCGAAAACCGTCTGATGTATACACAACTTCCATACTTTTGCCAACATCATTTTCGGAATCTTTCAATTGGCTAGCCGTCCATTCCCATACATTACCCGCCATCTCTTCCAGTCCATAAGGAGATGCACCGCCAGGAAAACAGCCAACAGCGCTGCTACTACCAATACCGCTTTCACTAGAGTTTGCCCGGTTGTCATCTGGGGCATTACCCCAGATATAGGCTGTCTGGTTTCGCGGGTTTTGTTGCAACGGAACAGTCGCAACCACAGAATCGCGCAGTTTGATGATAGGCTGAATCACTGCCTGCTCTGGAATTTGTACGCCGCCCCGCGCCCCCTTCTCCCACTCCGCTTCCGTCGGCAACCGCACACCCCATTCCTGCGATGTATGTGGTAGCCAATCTCTCCACCGCTCCATCAACCAGCGAGTGTAGGCCAGCGCCTCATGCCAAGTCACACCGACTACCGGATGGTTCGGCAAATCAAAGGGGTGGTTGGCCTCCACCGGTTGGTTGCGCATCTCGTTCTTTAGTAGTCCCTTGACCTTACCCCGCCTCCATACTCCAAGCGCCTTTGCTTCCTTCCAGTACCGCTCTGTCATGTAACCATCTTCCTTTATGAATTGAGTATACTGTGCATTCGTCACCGGGAAGCGGCTCAGCCAGTAAGGATGGGGCATCTCCACCCAGTGCTGCGGCTTTTCGTTGTCACGCCCCTCGTCACTGCCCATCCAGAAGGGGCCAGGCGGCACGTAGCAGAACTGCATCGCGTCTACGTCCATCACCTCCTGGCGCGGGTCGCCCAACCGCGCCAGGGCCACGCCCCCAGCCGCCCGCTGTGGCGGCTTGCTCTGGCTCGCCCGCTCCTGGTCAGCCAGCAACCCGGCCAACTTCTGGCTAATGGCCTCTTGCAGCTCCGGTCGGGGCACACCCCACTCCCAAAACGCGGTCGCCGCTATCTCCACCGTCGCCAGTTCCATCTCGGCTGTCAGTTGTCGCGCCTCAGCTTCCTTGTCCAACCCTGCCAGCCGCTGCAACAACAGTTGCGCCGTCGGCGCCGATGTCACCATCAGGTAGCCCGGCGTCAGCAGCGCCACTTCCCGCCACCAACTGTCCAACAGCGGCCCCTGCTCCAGAAACTCGGCGATGGCGGCCACACCCCCCACCCCGCGCACAATCTCCGCCAGGTAGCGCGCCGCCAGATACTCCTGGAAGGCCAGGTGCAAAAAGCGGTACATCCCCATCCGCTCTTCCAGCAGCGTGCCGCGCATCCGTGTCAGGGTGATCAGGTCGTCCACCATCCCCGCGTACAGTGGCTCTTGGGCCATCATCTCCCGCAGCCCATCTTCACTAATTTCTCGCCCTTGTTTCTCCCCTTTCTGGTGCATGTGGAAGGCCAGATGCTGCATCAGGTCACGGTGGGTCTCCATGCTGCCGCCCACGGCCCGCCCTATCTGCTCGCTCACATCCTCATCGGGAGCGTAATCGGGCAGCAGCATGGCGTCGGTGGCCTTCATATATAATTCGGCGCGCTGTTCCGGCAGCCGCCGCCGCTCGCTGTAATGGACGATAAGCAGCAAGCGCACCATCAACGGGCTATCCACCAGCCGCGGAACGTCTTCGCCCAACCGCCGCCGTTCAGATTCCAGGTGGTCAATGCCCGCCAGCAGTTCGGCGCTCTTTTTTACTTGCGCCAGCGGGTCAGTGCGGTAGATGTGGCGGTACGCCTGCGTCACAAGCGCCTCAATATGTTCCGCAGCCAGCGGCTTGACCTTCACCTCGCGGAAATTTTTGCCCAGGGCCGTGCGCCCCTGGTAAGCGGCCGTGCGGCAGGTGACAACCACACGCATGGTCTCCCGGCCAGTCACCAGGTCTTCAATCGCCCGGCGTACCCTCACCCGTTCCGCCTCGTTGGGCACTTCGTCCAGGCCATCCAGGAGTAGAATCACCGCCTCGCCCTGACGCAGCAACTGCTGGAAGAAGTCAGGGGGTAAATCAAAGCCGGCCTGGCTTTCGATCAGGTAATGGGAAATGTAGGCGGCCAGGGTTCGCTTCTGCGGGTCACTGGCACGGGGCAGTTCGCGCAGGTAGAGGGCATAAGTGCTGAGCGGGATGAAGATGGGCAGCGGCAGCGCCCCGCGCAAGCCCAACTGCCGTTCGGCCAGCGCCGCGTCATCGCCGGCCAACGCCTGCGCCAGCGCCCAGGCGATATGCAGCAGCACCGTCGTCTTGCCACAGCCCGGCCCACCGGTGACGATGAGACGGTGGTCCAGTCCCAACAACTGCTGCATGGCGATGTCTATCGGCTTTTCCACTTCCATGGACATCTCGTCACGCTGGCTGCCCATCGCCTGTCGCCGGTAGAGGGTCGCCGCCAGCGGCACGTAGACCGTCTCCAGGGCCAACTGCATCACCTGCTGCCCTTCCCGCTTGATACCCCGCAGCTCAATGGTACCGTATTTGTCCTGCACCCAGGCCAGATAGCGACCGATTTGCCCTCGAAGTGCCTCTCGTTCCGGCTCCGGCGCACCGGCCTGCTGGATGATGTGGATGACGCTCTGATTACCTTGTTGGATGATCAGGCCGCCCCGGTTGTCTATCGCCTGCGCCCCCGGTCCGACGGCCATGAACGCCGCCTGAAACTGCGGCCAGTTGCCGCGCTGCTCCAGTTCGGTGCGCAGCGTCTCGGCGAACCAGGCGCGCTGAGACTCCGGCAGTTCCTCCTGAGCGGTGGTGAACACCTCCAGCTTTGTCAGCAAGGCGTCCAGCTCCGCTTGCAGGGCGGGCGTCTGCGCCAGCGCCTCTTGCAACAAAGCCATCGCTGCCGCTTCGTCGGGAGCGTCGCGGAATTTCTGCACCACGTTGGCAAGCAGGTTGCCGCCCAGACCGCCGAGTAACATCATAAGTTCGATGCCAGCCGGTTGCCCCTGGGCCACGGCCATGGCCGCTGGCGCAAAAGCCGCTGCCGAGAGGAAAAGATAGAGGGAATCGCTGCCCAGGTGGTTCAACCGCGCCCGCCACTGCCGCAGGCTGGCGTGGATTTGCTGGCGCAGGTTGCTGTGATTTTCGGAATCTATCATTTTCTTGCCCCTATTCGTCAAGTTGCCAGTTCGCGCCTACCGGCGCAGGGCGGCTGCGCCGCCAGAGTTCAGAGCGGCGGCTATCGCCGCCTACTTCAGAGTAACACAGTTCAGAGGGTTCATCGTCCAGAGTGGGAGAGAAATGGGGAAACGCACACACGAAAACCGACGATCCTGCGGCCGCCGAGAATGTCGTTCCTGCCGCGGGACGCGCAGCGCATGTGTTTGGCTTGATTCCAGGCTGAACCACCACGCAGCACAAACAGATCGTCATCTTGAACCCCCTTGACTTTCTCACGGCCGTCTTTGGGATTGTACTCGTACCCTTTCCACAAACTGCGCGTCCACTCCCACACATTGCCGCTCATATCCAGCGGCCCGAAGGCGCTGTCCCCGCCGGGAAAACAGCCCACGGCGCTGGTATTGTCCAACCCTGTACCCTTGTGGTTAGCCTTGTCCGCATCCCATTCATTACCCCAGGGGTAGAGGCGGGCGTCTGTGCCCCGCGCCGCCTTCTCCCACTCCGCCTCGCTGGGCAGTGTCACCGACCAGCCGTTGTTTAGGCGCAATGCGGTCGGCATCGGCTTCCATTGGCGCAGCGCATCCGTCAGCCATTCACAGTAGGCAATGGCGTCGCGCCAGGTGACATATCTCACCGGATGGTTAACCAGCCCCTTGGTGCTGTCTTGGTTGGCCGGTTTATAGCCGCTTTTTTCCACAAACAGCCGGTACTGCGCCACCGTCACCGGGTAACGGGCCATGTAGAAACTCTCCAGGTGCAGCGAGTGCTGCGGCTGCTCTTCTTTTTCTGCCTGCGGGTCTTGCTCCGGGTCGCTGCCCATACGGAACTGCCCGGCAGGAATCTCGACAAAGCCCAACAGGTTATCGTTGGGCAAAAAGAAGCCGCCGGCATCATGAAAGCGCGGGTCGCCCAAGTGGCCCAGGGCATCCCCAGCGCTGAGGCGCTGTGGGGTCGGCTGCTGCGGGTCACTGAGGATTGTCACCAACTGCTGCCGCGCCGCCTGATGCAGCGGACCGCCAGACTCCGCCTCTTTCGTCTGCAACAGCCCCACCGCATCCCCTATCTTCACCACGTCACCGCTGAGCAGCCCGCCCATCAGGTCGGTTGGCACGTCCACCGGTACTGGGTCACTCTCCACCGCCCCGGCCAGGCGCACGTACACTTCCACCTGCGGCCGCGTCAGGCCGCTGAAACGAGCGCGCTCTGCGCCCCGGCCGGCCTCACTCTCCGGCGGGTAGGTCAGCAGCCGTTCCAGCAAGGCATAGCGGCCGCGGTTGTTCAGGTACTCACCCAACGCGCCATCCCGCCCCGGCGCGGATACCTCGGCCGCCAACGGCGTGTCCGGCGTTTCGGCCGAAACGTCCGGCGCGACCGGTTGGCGCTTGCCCGCCTGTCGAATGCCCATCAGCACTTCCTCGTCGCTAGTCGGGCGCTGGGCGTAAGCCGCCTCCAGCGTTTGCACCAACGTCGGATACTGCCGCCACAACTGGTACAGCTGGGGGTATTGGGATTGGATAATCACCGTTTTAGCCAGCAGCGGCTCGGCTATGACCACGTCACCGTCTGACCCTAACCGGCTCTGGGCAATGCCGCGCAGCAGGCGCAAAATGTTGAGCGTCCGTTTCACCTGACGCGGGTTGGGGTAGACGCCGCGCGCCAGCACCGCCTGCGTCCGCTCCGACAACCCAGGGTTCAGGTCGCGGATGAAACCGGCCACGTCGTCTACCGCCAGCGCCGGCAGGTGGAAGGGGATTTGCACAATCTTTTGCAGGTAGCTGTCGCCTTGAATCGGCAGTTCCAGGCGTTCCCCCTCTTTGCCCTGGCGGCGGAAGGCAGCGGCGTAACGCGCCTCGATGCCCTGACGGATCACGTCCTGGTCCATCCCCAGGACAAAAATAACGCCTGGCGCTTCCAGAAACAGCTTGATGGCCTCCAGCACTTCCAGCGCTTTCTCCGGCAGGCAGCGGTCGAGGTCGTCGACAAAAACGACAAGACGGCCGCGTCCCTTTTCGTCCAGCAGGCTGACCGCCTCCCGGAACGTCGCCTCGAACTCTTCCATGTGCTGCAACTGGCGGCGGTGGTAACTCCGCGTCTCGCGGCTGATTGCCTCGGCTGCCCTCTGGATTTCCTCGACCGGCGTATCTTCTCCGCCCAGCGCCTTCTTAAACGTCCCGAACAGTCCGCCGCTGCCCATGTTGGCCGCCACCTCCGCCCCCGCTTTGCCGGTGTTGCTGATGAACTGCCACCAGTTGATGGCGCGCGGCCCGATTTCTTCCCAATCTACCGCCTGGTAGACGCTCTCTTCCAGCCGGTTGAGCAGAGTAATCAGGCGCGCTTCGCGGGGGCCTGGGTTTTGTAGCACCGGGCGCTCGACGCGCGGCCGGTCCTGCGGTTCGTTTTCGCGGGGGTACAGGGCATCCAGGACGCGCAAGATGAAGGCGCGCCACAGGGCATCCTGCCGGTCGTATTTCCAGGCGGTAAACCAGACGGTGCGTCGCATCGCCAGCCCTTCTTTCTCTAGCTTCTGGTGCAACATCTGCATCAGGCTGGTCTTGCCGCTGCCCCACGGCCCAAAGACGCCCACTGTCAGGGGGGTGTCGGCGTGGCAAATGATGTCGTCGAGGGCGTTCTGGAAATCCCCATAGTGCAACAAGTCACGCGCGGTGGCGTGGTCGGTCAGGTAGGTGTTCTTGTGCTGGCTCATCGGCGCTTCTCCCTTCTGGCGATATAGCTGATTGTCTTATTGTGGCACATTGCGGGCGGTCTGTCACCACTTTTGTTCGATGAGGGTTGGGATTGCTCAAAGCTCTATGAGCAAGCGACGATGCGTATGAAGGCAATAACTTCTCTTACAAAAATTCATTGTAACTATACAGGTCTAAAACCTGTGGTATAAATGATAAGCATGGACGAAGTACAACAACTGCGAGCAGAAAACAAGCAACTTAAGCGAGAAGTCCAAGAACTCCGCGAAAAGTTGACCGTTGCTGAGGCTCAAATCAAGCATTTAGCCGAGTTGCTTGGTCAAAATAGCCACAACTCCAGTTGGCCGTCCAGCCACGATAAAGGCCGACAAAAGCCTAAGCCCAAAAGTCTACGGCCACAAACAGAGCGCAAAGCTGGTGGACAGGAAGGACATGAAGGGCATACGCTTGAGTTCAATCCAAAACCAGATCTCATTGAATCGCACCGTCCAGCCCAATGTAGCCATTGCCAAGCCCCATTGCCCGAAGAAATTGCAGCCAGTAAAGTTACCAAACGGCAGGTCTTTGAATTACCGCCTCTGCGCTATGTGACCATCGAACACCAAGCCGAAACCCTCATATGTCCCTGTTGTGGTGAAGCAACAACAGGTGAATTTCCAGCGGATGTGAGCAATCCGGTGCAGTATGGTTCGCAAGTCAAGCGGTTGTCAGTTTATCTGCGCAATGAGCAGTTCATCCCGTATGAACGAGAGCGACAGATGTTGGCCGACTTGTTTGAATTGCCCATTTCCACTGGTTCATTGCAAAACTTTTTAGAGACCGCCGCAGAAAATGTGAAGCCAGCGACAGAAGCCATTAAAGAAGCCGTCAAAAAGGCTTCAGAATTAACCTACTATGAACCGCATCAAAGTCGGGGCAAAAAGGCTACCGACGCCATTGGCATTCTGCCTGAATTCACCGGCGCCCTTGTTCACGATAACTGGGCGACCTATTTCCAGTACCAATTGTTGCTTCATGCCTTGTGCAATGCGCATCATTTGCGCGAGTTGACGGCTCTGGTTGAGAATGACCAACAGCAATGGGCAGCCCTCATGATTGTCTGTTTGTTAGCGGCCAAACAATTGGTTGCCGAAGCCTATCAGGCAGGTGAAACCGAATTGTCAGTCGAGCAACTGCAACGAATCCACCAGGTGTATGACACCATTGTTGCCTTCGGTTTAGAGAAAACCCGTTACCCGATGAACATCCGCCCCTGTCAAACGAGGCGGCGCAAAAAAACAAAGGCGCGTAATTTGGTGGAACGATTTGACAAGCAGCAGGAGGCTATCTTACGTTTTGTCCATGATTTTAAGGTGCCGTTTGATAACAACTTGGCTGAACGAGACATCAGAATGATGAAGGTGCAGCAGAAAATCTCAGGCTCTTTTCGCAGTTGGGAAGGCGCTGAACAATTCTGTTCGCTGCGCACCTATATTTCCACGATTCGTAAACAGGGTCTCAATGTATGGGAAGCTTTAGGGTCTCTGTTTGACGATGATGTTCTCATGCCTCAACTCACACCTGTATAGTTACAATTCATTAACCTGGCGACAACAACATCTAGCCAGACCATTGGCAAAAGATGTGATTAACGTCGCAGCGAAAACTACGGTTTGAATGAGAAACGACCGTTTCCTTTTACAGGCAACGGCCGTTCCCCCTTCTCAATCCCCCAACACCTCCCCTCCTACCACCCACCGCATAAGCCGGGCATAACTCAGATCACCTCTTCCAGCCCAGATCACACACCTATGCCCGGAGCGGTATCCAGCCCGTCGCTCCCGCTCCGGGCAAAAGCTAAAAAAGCTCTCGATTTAGTCGAGAGCTTTTTGTTTTCTGCGCGCCACACCCGCTGCGGGTTCCACCCTGAGTCGCTCCCGCCAACCATACTGGGGAAAAACGGCCGTTTCCCCTCCCGACAAATTCGCTTTATCAAACCGTCCCATCAGCGTCGCCTGGCACGCATAAGCAGCCTAGATTTTACCCAGACAACTGGCAAACGTCGTTTCCGTTCCCCGGTGGATGGCTAATTCTGGAACCACGCGATCACGGTTATCATCACGCTTTTGAGGTTGTGGTCAACGGCCGTTTTCCCCACCATCCCCAATCAGTTCACCTCTCATCCGTCGCTACCCAATATGCGCCTACGCCCAGGCAGAGCGCCGACCCTACCACTATTACATTAAAAACCGGGAAAACGTAGACAATCAAGACGGGTTGCAGCACAATAATGTCATGGCAAAACGACTCTTTCGCACAACATCCAAACCACAATCGGCAAAATCCGTTCAGTCGCCCCATCATCCACCCACAACCTACCCAGACCAACAAACCTGGCGCAGGATTGTCTTTCAACGCGACCAGATTTTGCGGCAGTTAATAGCTGGCTCAGTGGGAAACGACCCTAATATTGTCACCAGACTTGTCAGCCAATTTGGCGCGTATGAGGTTGGCTATGTTTTACAACGCTACCAAGGACATATCCATACGTCATTTTTGACTGATGAAACGGCCGTTTACCGTCACTATCGCCTCTTATTTGCCCAGTTTGGCGGCAACAGGCCCTTCTTATCCAAACGTGGCTTTGATGAAGCTATCACGAAAGAAACGAAGAATCCCAATCAGCTGCGACGCCTGTTGATGGGCATGTCTAACCCAGATGACGTTTTGAATCGGACCGATTAATACATCTGGGTTATGCCACCGACATAACACCGCGAGACATACCACCCCAACCGATCAACTTTAAAGCGCCGAAGCCAGGCAACTATAGCCCCCTGTTGACGCCTTTATTAAACTTAGGCTGGCAGTTGGACGAAGCCGCCATGAAAATGATGCCCGACTTTTCCCAGGAGGCGCAGTGGCACAGTGTGCTGCCAGAACTGAGCCAAATGGCGGCTGACCCGGGCCTGGTGAATGGCTGGTCGGGGCAGCCGGCTAGTTGGGCGCCTTATCACGCCCTGACCGTGTTAGGGCATTTGCGGGCAGTCGCGTTCGCCGCTGCTTTGCTTCCCCTGATCACCGTAAAAGACGATTGGCTTTCTGACCGGCTGCCAGATATTTGGGGGCAAATGGGGCAGGAGGCAGCGCTCCCTCTCTGGGAAATGGTGGAGAAGAGGGCTTATTCAGACAAAAAGCTGGGCATTCTCGTGGCCGGTTTACTAAAAATAGCGCAAACAGACGCCAGTCAGGGTACGCTGATTGGGCGCAGATTTATAGACTTGTTAAACGGCAGTCCGGCCAAACATGCCGATCTGAATGCTTATCTGGTTTATGCCTTGGATGAGTTGGGGACAAACGGCCGTGCCCGCCATCCGGGCCGCCTTCAACCAAAACCGGGTAAACCGGAGACGTCATAGGGCCAGAAAGTATCAAATTACTTGGTGGCGGCCTAGGGTAAATTTTCGCCCGACGCCGACAAACCTCTAAGGCTGTCTGGAAAAGTTTGCCGGTTGGTTAGTTTGCTGGTTGGTTTTCAGCCAACCTCAAACTGACCAACCATCGAACCTCTCCAGAGAGCCTTAGTAATTACCAGCCATTGAGCAAAGGAGATGTCTCTATGAAGACACCCAAAGTCAATTTTACCCAACTAACCCATGAAGTGGTTCAATCCTCCCCGGAACCGCTGCCGTTCGCTGAAATTATGCCAGAGTCAATAACATCGCGCCCATTACCACCAAAAACCCCAAAAACACCATCCGCAACGCCATCAGCCAGAGCCAATTGCTCGTGTCTACCGGCGACGGCCGTTTCGGGTGGAAACCTCGCCTGATCAACAACGCCCGCATCCGCCACACCATCCAGGCCGCCGAACTGGCCCAAAACCAGTTGTACTACGACGACGACCTGCGCGATGCCCTTTGCCCAACTTTCTTCGCCAGTCAGAAACACAATGACCGCAGCCCGGTTCAGGTTGCCCTGCCCAATGGGGAAACGGCCGTCTTCTCCATCACCATGTTCTCGCGTGGCATCTGGGGTACGCCGGCCGACGCCACGTTTTGGGGCTGGTTTCACAGCCTCGATGCCGCTGCGGGCGACCATCTGCTCTTTGACGTGGTGGATGGCGAGGCCAAACAATACCGGGTCCTTTTCCAACCTCGCGCCGACCGGGACGAAGCGGTCATTGCCGCGCGCAACCGGGAATTGGTGGCGATTGGTCAGAAATTGATGCAGCAACGGCCGTATGGCCCGGCCGAGTGGGATTTCACCGCCTATTTGCTGGCAACCGGTTTCTACCATCACCCCATCCCACCCGATCCGTTTAACGAACTGCGGCACGAGGGCGTGTTAACCGCCATCCTCTACGGGGATGAACCGCCCACGCCTGAATTCAAACCAGACCCACTGGGCAGCGCCTTTTCGGGCCAACCGGCGCAGACTTACGACTTTGAGAACCCGCCCGATCTGCCCCGCGAATATGATCCCGATTACGGACGTCGCCATGCCCGCCAATCACGCAAAGCCCACACAGGCAGCGTCACTAGCTATCTGCTGCGCGTCAACCATCGCGCCATGCCCGAAGTCTGGCGCGACATCGAACTGGCGGAAGACAACACCCTCGAAGACCTGCACCTGACGATTCAATCTACCTTTCGCTGGATGGATGACCATCTCTATTCTTTTTATTTAAGCGGCGATCAGCAAGACCGTCAGAGCGAAATCGGCAGCCCCTGGTCCGATACGGCCGTCCACACCCACCAGATTCAGATGGCGCGCCTGAACTTACAAGAGGGCCAGGTCTTTCTCTATCTATTTGACTATGGCGACAACCATGAATTTGATGTGACGGTTCTAACCATCAATCCCCTGGCCCCCAAAGGAGACTATCCACGCATCGCCACCTACCAGGGGATGCCACCGCCGCAATATCCCGACATTGACGAAAAAACGGGCCAAATGAGTTGGGATCCTTACCGGCACTGGCACTCGACCTAAACGCACCTCCTAAAAGTACCGCAACCCCACAGATGGCAAACGTCGCTTCCGTTCCTCTGGAACAATCTTACCGTAACAACAAATTCTTGATCGTTTCGGCGCTGAATTTCGTCAGTTCCTCTGGGTTCATTAAGAATCTCTGGACATCCTCCACCACCCGCGTCCATGCCACTTGCGCCAATCGTGTCTGTACATGCTCGCGCCAATTATCAGATGTAAGGACGCCATTCTCCCAGCCAGATTGAGCCAGAGCATTGTTCAACATGGCGAAGTTGGGCAGCGCCCATTGCGGTTGGCTCAAGTACCAATAAAGGTCATACCAATCACGCCCTTTGACATATTCCCGCTGCAAGAGAGCATGAAGCTTGCCGGCTAACAAGGATGCCTGGTCATGATGCTGCAAATTAACAGCAACATGATGCTGCACCTGAGTCGTCGCCAGGGTTGCCTGGGCCGGTGGATTCGTATCAATCTCTAGTTTGATCGCCAGGATCTCCGTTTCATGCGGCGACAGACCCAGGCGGTGAAACAAGCCACGAAAACGAATGAAGGCGCTGTGAACAACACGACGCTCATTCAGTTTTATCTCGACGTCATACGTTTCGGCCTGCAAATCACGTTGTATGGCGGTCAAATAACGGCGCAAATCATACTGCTCGCTTTGTCGTTCCAGCGCAAAATCCAGGTCCTCCGAATAGCGCGGCATGTGGTAAAGCAGTCGCAAGGCTGTTCCCCCATGAAAAGCCAGGGGAATCATGGCCCCAGCGTTTTGCAAACTCTGCAAAATCCGCATTTGCAGATATTCGCGCACCATCGCTCTTTGCGCTTCCGGGATAAATGTCTGCTCAATTTGCGCTTTCAGATAGGGGATCACAAGGTCACGTACTCTGTTAATTCCTCGGCCACAACTTGTAAGATGTGCGATAAGGCGCGTTTGAGTTTTGGTTTGTTGGCCCGCTTAACGTAATCGGCCAGTCGGTCAACATCAAGCTGATCCAGATTTTGCAGCCGCAAGGGCGAATATACCCTTCGCTATCCGCATCGGGCGTCAGGTAGATAAGGTCTAGCAGCGCCTTTTCCGGTGTCGCCAGGTACGCCCATTGTGTTTGTGTTACCTGCCGGTATTCAAAGCCAAAAAACAGCGCTGGTTGAATGTGTTGAAAAGTGAAACGGCCGTATGGATTTTGCCACGTACCTGGGCGACCCGTCGTGACGCTGGTCACGACAGCCACATGCTCCGGGATGAGGTCGTAGTGGGATAAAGCTGTATGCAGGCTGACATAGGAACCACGCGCCAGATGATTGGCGATTAAGTAGCTGTGTGGGCGTTCTAAGTGGTAAGGTGAGGCGAGAGTGTACAGCCCGCGCTGTAATTGAATCACCTTTCCGGCGCGCACCCAATCTGCAAGCTGCCGCTGTACCTGCTGGGGGGAATCAGTTCCCGCGTAAAGTTGCCCGCTTTCAAATAAGGGTAAGGGAGCTAATTGGGGCAATACTTGTTGAAAATACATGAATGGATTGTAGCCAGAATCGTCAATTAATGCAATGAATTTTTGATTAGCCACCTCTTACCAGCCGCAGCATAAGCTGGGAATAACTCAAATCACCCACCGCTACCCAGACCACACACCTGCGCCCGGAGCGGTATCCAAGCCCGTCGCTCCCGTAGCAAGAAAAGCTCTCGAATCATTCGAGGGCTTTTTTTATTTCCCCGGCGCAGCCCCGCGCCCCATCCCCCAATCATCCTATTGCCAGACGTCCCCCGCTTCATTATCTTAGCGGCAGTCTATTTTTCTTTTGCCGGAAGGTCGCCAACCCAAACAGCGTTTTCCGTGCAGCACATACCATCATATGGAGGACACAATGGCAGCGAAGTATAAAGTTGTGGAGAAGGTGAACCCTAGCAACCGGGAGGCCCCACGTAAATTTTACCCCTCATTGCAAAGCAGTGGCCGTTCTAACCAGCGCATCCTGGCCGCCGAAGCCGCCGACCGTTCGACCCTGAGCGACGCCGACATGGCCGCCGCTCTGGCCAACATGCTGGCCCTCATCCCCAAGCATCTGGCGATGGGGCGGGTGGTGGACCTGGGCGATTTCGGCAGCTTTCGCCTGAGTATCAGCAGCGAAGGCTCCGCTTCACCCGACCTGGTGAGTTCGCGCAACATCAAACGGGTCTCCGTGCGCTTTGTCCCTGGCCCCGCGTTTAAGGAGGAGTTAGCCAAGATTCAGTTCGAGAAGGTGAACAGCAAGTCAGGCGTCTAAACAATCCCCGCGACCGGCGCAAACGCAGTACAGGTGCTTTTGCCGGAAATGTCGTGAGGTTTGGCCCAAAATGTCGTGAGATTTTCCAAAAATCTCACGACATTTTTAAAAAATCTCACGACATTTTTTTAAAATCTCGCGTGATTTTGACCAAAACCCCACGAGGTCTGGCAGCAGGTCTCGCTTCTCTTTGTAGCCTAAGCCTCACCCCTTCGGTTATACTTTGCCCGGCTTTAGCGGGCAGACTTGTTAAAGTCACAAGATTGATTCGGTTATGAATGACCTTGAAGCCAATCTCTAACCACTTTGCCTTGAGGAGCAACAAATGGAATTAGCCAGCCAACTCACCGCGTTACTGCAACAAGACGGCCGTTTCTACGCCAATAACCAACTCCTGAAAAACCAGGTCACCGAATACGCCCTGAAACTAGACCGGGAACTGCTGCGCCTGCTCCTAAGCCACGACCGGCTGAAAGCCCACTTTTTTGTAGATATTGATGGCGTGCTGGTCTTTGACCGGGACAAATTTGTCCGCTTCATCAACCACAAAGCCTTTTTGCCCGACTCTTATACCAGCTTTAAGAACAAGATTGGGCTGGCGACGGCCGACGGCCGTTACCTGCATGAAAACCGCGACGTGGTTCTGGTCTGGCCCTATAAAGATTGCGTGCTGGAGGGCGGGCAAACCAAAGAGGAACAAAAACGAGACGAAATCTTCTGGAATGAAACCCTGGCCCCCGACGACGTGGACCGCCTATTGGCCCCCAAATTGCTCACCAACTGGCGGCGCTATGACGCCAACGGCCGTCACGAAGTGACTGAACTTCAGGCGACCGATAATTTGATTATTAAGGGCAACAACCTGCTGGCCCTGGCCTTGCTAAAGAAACGTTTCGCTGGCAAAGTGAAGCTGATTTATATTGACCCGCCTTACAATATGGGAGGTGATAGTTTTCAGTATAATGACAGATTTAATCATTCTACGTGGCTTACGTTTATGAAAAATCGCCTTAGTGTAGCAAAAGAGTTATTAAGACCAGATGGGGCCTTATTTGTTCAAATAGATCATCATGAACTTGCTTATCTAACTGCCATATTAGACGAGTTATTTGGGGTTGAAAACAGAGCACAAATCATCTCAATTAAAGCTGCATCTCCTTCTGGTTTTAAGGCTTATAATCCAGGGCCAATTGATGTTACAGAATTTGTATTATTTTACACAAAAGATAAGTCGCGTTTCCAATTTAGAACAAACTACGTACCAGCGGCATATCATTCTAATTACAATAAGTATGTGGAAAAGGTTAAAGGAGAGGAAGATGTTTCTAGCTGGAAGGTTATACCACTAAAACAAAAGGTTCTAGAATCATATGCTCGAGGTTCGCTCAAATTGAGCGGTAAATAGTAAAATTGGCGGCATGACTATGCCAGAATTCACAATCAGTGTTGAACGGCTGGATGACCTGCCGCTCTTGTATGGGTTTATCGAAAAGATGGGCATTCAGTCCACCATTGATACCGTCATCAAACCGCACGGGAATTGGCAGGGACTGAGCATGGGTTGGGTGATCTCCATCTGGCTCAGCCACATCATCTCGGCGTACAACCATCGGATGGATCGGGTTCAAGAGTGGGTGGCAACCCATCAGGTTTCTTTGCGGCAGTTGACCGGACAGGACGTGAGCTTGACTTCACCGATGACCGACTGGCGATTTGTCTGCGGGAACTGCACGAGCCTGACCAGTGGCGGCGGATCGAGAGCCTGTTGGGTAATCGGTTGCTGCGCGTTTACGACCTGCGGTCGGTGAACATCGTGCGGCTGGATGGCACAACCGCCGGCGTGTATCACGACCCGGCGGGTCACCTGTTGTTTCAGGTGGGGAAGAACAAAGAAGGGTCTATGAACCGCAGTTCAAAGCGATGCTGGCCAGCCTCGACCCGTTGGGCTTGTTGTTGGCGCTGGATGTGGTTCCTGGCAATCGGGCCGATGACCCGCTGTATGTGCCTTGCTACCAGCGGGTGAAAGAGATGCTGGCCCGGAATGGACTGCTCATTGTCGGCGACAGCAAGATGAGCGCCTTTGACACCCGGGCCACGATTGCGGCGGGCCATGACCACTATCTGACGCCCCTGCCCGATGGCAAGAGTGAACCGGGTCTGCTGGACAAGTACCTGCGCCGGTGGTGGGCTGACGGCGGCGCGGCGATGCCGGTTTTCCTGCCCGACGATGAGCCTGAGGAGGGACAAGAGCCTGACTGCTCCCTGGCCATCGCCGAAGGATTCGAGGTCAGCCGCGCCCATCAGGCTGGGGTGGGCACACAGCATGTCGTCTGGTCGGAGCGTTGTCTGGTGGTGCGCTCGTTGAGCTACCAACAGACCGAACAGGCGAACTTGCGGCAGCGGCTGGCCAAAGCGGAAGGGGCGCTGCGGGACTTAACGCCTGCGCCAGGGCGGGGTAAACGCCCCATCACCGATGAAGCGAGTTTCCAAAAGCCATTGCCGCTATTGAAAAGCAGTATCGCGTGGCCGGTCTGTTGCCGGTCAGCTACACTCGCCAGGTCACAGAACGCGCCATCCGCGGCTATCGCGGTCAACCGGCACGAGTAGAGCAAGACATTCGCTACCAGGTGCAGGTCAAGCGAGACGAGGCGGCGATTGAGTGGGCGCTGTTCCGGGCCGGTTGGCGTATCTACCTGACCAATGCGCCGCAGGCGTCGCTCTCTTTGACCGAGGCCGTCCTGGCTTACCGCGACCAGTATATCGAGGAGAACATTTTCCGCCGTCTCAAAGGCAAGATGCTCTCCATCACCCCGGTCTATGTCCAGCGGGATGACCATGCGCAGGGCTTGTTTCATTTGCTCTCGCTGGCAGCGCGACTGCTGGCCTTAGGCGATTACACGGCTCGTCGCGCTCTGGCCGACCAACAGTCAGAACTGAGTGGCATCACCCCGGCAACCCCAAGCGGGCCACGGCTCGACCGACGATGGAGCGGCTGCTGGAGGCATTTGACAACATCAACCTGAGCATTATCCATCTGACCGGGCAGCGGGTCTGTCAGGCGACGCCGTTAACGGCCGTAGCAGCGCATTTTATCTCTGTTAGGCTTGTCGGCTACGTTGTATACCAACTGGACTGTGGCCTGAACCGGTTAACCAGGGGTGGATTGGGCCTGTTGACGGTATTTGATTGGTAAAGTGCTTGTTTTTTGTAGCTGTCATATCGGTTTTGCTGGCTTCTGAACCACTTCACCGATATGGCAATCTGAATTGGACTTTTGCTCGTTTATTTGAGCGAACGCCCTGCATATGGCTTTGCTAGTGAAAAAGAAGTAAAAGAGCAATTCAAGTCACTTTACAAAGAAATATTAAGCGGTTTAATCGCTGAATTTGCTTTTCAAAACGCAGATAAGGTTGCAAGCGTTAGAGATTTTCATAAGCCAACCAAAGTAATTAAAGAGCTTCAAGTGAAATCACGTGTAGAAAGAGATAAGGTTTTTATCCATCAAAAACAAGATGGTTTATACACATATGTTTACCGTGGTGGTGAATTAACTTTTTATTCTCGAAAAATACACATAGTAGATGGAAAACCTCAAGTTACAGAATTATTATCAAATTTCTGGGATCATATTTCTTGGGCAGGAATAGCAAAAGAAGGATATGTAAAGCTTAAAAATGGGAAAAAACCAGAGAAGCTTATAAAACAACTTTTAGAGATAGTTACGGAAGAAGGTGACTTGGTATTAGATTTCTTTCTTGCAAGTGGAACAACTACGGCTGTTGCTCACAAAATGAACCATCAGTATATCGGTATTGAACAACTTGATTACGGGGAAGATGATTGTGTTGTTCGCTTGCAAAATGTTATTAATGGCGATCAAACTGGTGTTTCAAAGTCAGTTAATTGGCAGGGCGGCGGCAGTTTTGTCTACGCAGAACTAATGCAGTGGAATGAGCAATTCATCCCCCTCATTCAGGCCGCCGCCGACACAGACAGCCTGCAAGCCATCTGGTCCGAGATGCAAGCCAAAGCGCACCTCAGCTACCGCCTCAACCTCAAAGAATTCGACGCCCACGCCGCCGCCTTCGCCGACCTCTCCCTTCAAGACCAGCGCCGCTTCCTTCTCGAAGTCCTGGATAAAAACCAGCTCTACGTCCCCTACAGCGAACGCGACGACGCCCTCTACGCCGTCAGCGATGCCGACAAAGCCCTCAACCGCCAATTCTACGGGGAATAAGCAGGAATAATCATGCCGCAGTTTTTATACCAAGACCTCAATACTCTGTGGGAATATCAGGTTATCCCCCGCCTGATACCTGATGACATCAAAGGCAATCTCAAGCCCACCTTGCCCCTGCGCCCCTATCAGGAAGAAGCCCTGGCCCGTTTTTTCTACTACTTCAGCGGCTTTCCCAAACGAGTCAACCCGACGCAATTGCTCTTTCACATGGCTACCGGTTCCGGCAAAACTCTGGTCATGGCCGCCGCCATTCTCTATCTTTACCAGCAGGGCTACCGCAACTTCCTCTTTTTCGTCAACAGCACCAACATCATCGAAAAGACCCGTGACAACTTCCTCAACCCACTTTCCGGCAAATACCTCTTCGCCGAAACCCTCACCTTCGGCGCAAAACAAACGCAACTTCGCGCCGTAGACAACTTCCAAACTGCCCACCCCGACGAGATTAACATCCTCTTCACCACCGTACAGGGATTGCACAGCCGCCTCAATCAGCCCCGTGAAAACAGCCTCACCTACGACGATTTTGCCCAGCACAACCTGGTCCTCATCTCCGACGAAGCCCACCACATTAACGCCCTCACTAAAAGTCAGGCAAATCCCAACCAGCCGGGATTATTCCAATCCAATGACCTGGCTCCATCAGAATTAGATGAACTCAACACCTGGGAAGCCACCGTTAACCGCATCTTCACCGCCCGCCCCGGCAACCTGCTGCTAGAATTCACCGCCACCATCGAGCTAGACAACCCGGCCATCGCCGCCAAATACGCCGACAAAATCCTCTGCCAGTATGACTTGAAAAAGTTCCGCCAGGACGGCTACTCCAAAGAAGTCACGGTCCTCCAGGCCGACCTGCCCCCCATGCAGCGCGCTCTGCAAGCTGTCATCCTCAGCCAATACCGCCGCAAAGTCGCCGCCAGACAAGGGCTAGATCTCAAGCCTGTTATCCTCATGAAGTCGCGCACCATCGCCGACTCCAAAACCCACGCCGACGAATTCCAACAGATGATCGGGCAGCTAGACGGGGAACAGTTGCAGCCGCTTAGCCAACAGGCCAGCGGCGCCCTGCAACGCGCTTTTGCCTACTTCGCCGCCCAAACCATCCACCTGGACGACCTGGCCGCCGAACTCCGGCAGGAATTCGCTCCCCATCACAGCCTCAGCGTCAACTCTCAGGCCGACAGCGAAGAAAAACAACTCCTGGTCAACTCTCTCGAAGAGCGCGATAACCCCATTCGCGTCATCTTCGCCGTAGACAAACTTAACGAAGGTTGGGACGTGCTTAACCTGTTCGACATCGTGCGCCTCTACGACACCCGCGATGCTAAAAAAGGCATTCCCGGCAAAACCACCATCGCCGAAGCGCAGCTTATCGGGCGCGGCGCGCGCTACTTCCCCTTCGCCTATAACGGCCAGCCGCTTGACCAGCGCAAATTCGACCACGATCTCAACCACGAGATGCGCATTCTGGAAAGCCTCTATTACCACAGCGCCCATAACCCCCGCTACATAGACGAACTGCACAAGGCACTCATCCAGACCGGCATCATGCCCGACCGCAGCCGCGCCGTCACCCTGCGCGTCAAAGAATCCTTCAAAACAACCGACCTCTGGCAAAACGGCTTCATCTTCGTCAACAAGCGGGTTGCCAATCCCCGCGCCAATATATTTGGGCTGCCCACCCTCAACATTCCCTTGCGCCATCACTACCAATTGCAAACCGGCCAGACGCAAGAAACCACCATCCTCGACGCCAACACCGCCGCCGCGCCCGGCGTCGCCACCATGACCCGTTCAATATCCCTCAAAGAGTTAGGGGAAAATGTCATCCGCGCCGCCCTGCACCGGCTGCCCGCCTATCGTTTCGACCAGCTAAAACGCTACCTGCCCCACCTGCAATCCAGTGTCGAATTAATCACGTCCGCCGACTATTTAGGGTGGGTCACCATAGATCTCACCGGCACGCCAACGCAGTTAGACCACCTCTCCCAGGCCGACAAGCTGCAAATCGCCCTGAGCGTTCTGGCAAAAATCGGCCAGGCCATCCAGACCAGCACGCCAGACTACATCGGTACAGACCTGTTTGAACCCCTCTTCATCCAACATTGCCTGAAAGACAAGACGCTGCAAATCAGCATCAACGAAGGCGGCGATCAGGAGTATGGCCTTGCCCAAAGCCAGACATCTAACAGCGCCCTCCAACTGACATTAGACGACAAAGCGTGGTATGTCTACGATGAAAACTATGGCACGGCCGAGGAAAAGTATTTCGTCCGTTTCTTGCACGGCGCTATGGCTGAGCTAGAAAAGCGGTATGAGCAGCTTTACCTGATCCGCAACGAAAAGCTGTTTACCCTCTACACCTTCGCCAACGGACGTGCCTTTGAGCCAGACTTCGTCTTGTTCGCCGTCGAGAAAGCGACGCAAAAGCCGGTCTCATACCAGTTGTTTATCGAGCCAAAAGGGGATCACCTGCTTAAAACAGACGAGCATAAAGAGCAGTTTTTACTGGCTATTGCCAACCAGCATAAGCTGCCCACCCTGTATGATACGGATGAATATAAATTGATTGGCCTGCCGTTTTACAATGAAGCGGTCAGAAAGTCATCATTTGAGCAGGCTTTTCGCGGGGCGCTGTCCCTTCCTTAAGAATGGGACAAAGCAGGCTGCCTGGCGTTGGGGCCGAGGGGCCAGACCGTTGGGCGGATACCAGACCTGGTGGGCGACGACAAATCTTTGCCAAACCGAGATATATAAACCGCTAAGATGTGCGCCACGTTTTTTGGAATCGGCAGGAATAGAACCATGAAAACAATGACCTACAAAAGCTATGCGGCGCGGATTGCCTACAGCGACGAAGACCAATGCTTCGTCGGCCATATTGCCGGGATTCAAGATGTAGTCGGCTTTCATGGCGAGTCGGTCTCCGAGTTACGCGCCGCCTTTGAAGAGGCGGTGGACGATTACCTGGAGACGTGCGCCCGGCTGAATCGCCCGCCGCAAAAGCCCTATTCCGGCAAGCTGATGCTGCGCATCCCGCCCGACATCCATGCAGCCGTAGCCATCGCCGCCGAAGTGAGCGGCAAAAGCATCAACCAATGGGCCGCCGAGCAATTTGCCGACGCTGTACAGACGTAGGGCCATTGGTGGCAGACGAAAAACGGCTTTTCCTTTCCCGCCTCTGGCAAAAGAAAAAAGAGAAGGTCTGACGGTTGCCCGCCAGACCTTCTCTTTTTGCTTCTAAATCACGCCAAACATCACCTGGCGCGATTCATTGATCCGCCCCAGGTTGCCCGTCGCCTCTTCGAGGAAATCCACCAGCTTCCGTTCCAGAGCCAGCGACTTCTCCCACAGCTTCTCTTTGGTCAGCGATCCGGCCGGCCCCAGATGCACTTGCCGGGAGCAGATACGGCCGTTTACCCGCCGCCCCTTCTGTAATGCCGCCACCATCTTGCCCGGCTTCCGTTTGTCCTGGCGATAAGTGATGGTGTAAATGCCATGCGGAAAGACGACTATTTTGCGCTGCGCCAGTTGCAACCAGCCTTCGCTCAACGCCTCAAACCACTGCACCCGCATTTCGCCGCGCAGCCGGATGACCTCGCGCCCTAACGGGGATAATTCGGCGAAGGGTAACAGGTAGTCGTGGCGGTATTCCTGGTAGATGTTGACCAACGAATCCCACTCGAGGTCGCCAACGGCCGTTGAGACCTCCTCCCACAGATGACCAGTCAGCTTCATCGCCAGGATGAGCGCGCCGCGATACATCTGCTCTGGATACCAACGTTCACTGCTCATGCCCACCAGGATGATGAGCAAATCGCGAAAGAGGTCGGCCACTTCGGGCGGCGGGCCATCTTCCCGGCCCATCACCGCCCACTCCACCGGGCGCGGCACCAGGTCGTAATCGCGGTTGTCGGGCAGCCGCGAGGCCAGATTGTCATCGCCATTGTCGTCATCGCTGTCTATGCTGTCGGCGGTGTCTATCACACAGTAGTTGCGGGCGACGAGGGATTTCCAACCGCCGTTCAGCCCACGGATGTGAACCCACGCATAGTTCTTCAGGGCGGTGCGGGCGCAGGTGTAGGCATAGGCCAAGGGCTGGTCGCTGTTTTCGAGAAAAGCCAGCAGCGCGGTCTGGGTCATGTCTTGCCAGTGGGTGCGCCACTCACGGCCGTCAAAGCCATGTTGCTGCCCCAATTCCCGCGCCAGCCCACCGGCCCGCTGCTGAAGTTCAGCCAGGGGCACGTCGCGGGTCAGCTGGGTGGTTGCCGGGGTATCCGGCGCTTGTGAAACGGTTATTTCTGGATTAGAATGCGTGAACATGTTTTCGGCCCTCCATCAGCCGTAAACTTGGGAAGCCGGTTGAGGTGCGAACTCAACCGGCTTCATTTTTTGGGGAAAATGGTTCCTTATCGTTGGGATTAGTAAGTGTGACCCTGCTCTTTGAGGGCGCGCAGGGCGACGCCCCAGGCGTCGAGGGCCTGATCGCCCTGGTGAGTTTCCCATTGGGGTTGAACGGCCGTTTGCTTCCGTCTGCTTTGTTTGCCGGGCACGCGCCGCTGATTGGCTTTCAGGTGAATTACCTTTTGTGGGTCTGGTTTGTTCATGAGTCCTCCTTAGCGAGAGCAAGAGCTAGAGCTAGAGGAAGAGGTCGCTTCCTCCTCTAGCTCTAGCTCTAGCTCTCGCTCCTGGAATGCAAAAGAGGCAGCCTGTTGAGACTGCCTCTTTCCAAATCACATATGCGGTTGTTTGATAGAGTTGGTAAACGGCCGTCTGCCTACAACGTAATCGCCTTCATTTGCCGGGGTTGGTAAGGTGGCGGGGAACGGCCGTTGCCACCAGACAGACCAACCGGCCCATCGTACCGGCTCTTCGCCCAGGCAGGCGGTGTAGCTCAGGTGCAGCTTGCCGCCGGGCATGGGCAGCATCAGGCTAATGCTCACGTCCCGGTGGTCGAGGACCAAGCAGGTGTTGGCGTCCAGACGGAAGGGGCCGAGAACGGCCGTGCAGGCCTCTTCGTAGGGGCTGTGGTGTTCGTCGTCGTGGCGCGCCCAGCGGCTGGTCATCAGGCGGGTGATGAGGTGAAAGAGTTGCTTGTTTAGCATGTGGGTCTCTCCTTATGGCTAAATGGGGTTTATTGGGCTGGCAAGACGCCGGCCCATTCTCACCTGCCTGCGGCCGTAGGCCGCCCTGACTGGCTCGCCCAAAGAGGCTGCAAAGAAGGGGACAGGTATTTCACATAGTTGTGATTTTGGGAGAATGAAAAAGGCCGGCTTCCAGTCAGGAAACCGGCCCACTTTGTAGTAACGGCCGTTCTTTTTACCTTCTTTGCAGAATTTGCTTTGGTTAATGAATCAGTCTAACAATACAACCTGCTCCCCCCTTGAGTTTCATAGCCATCTGGTACTATATTCCTTTGGGCAGTCATCCCGCTTCACGGTACAATACCTTCCTGTCACGGAAGTTATCATGGAGCCAGCATGGACGTAAGTGAACAACTGCTGTATCAGCTTAAGGAACAACCGAAAAACGCCAACGAACTGCTTACGGCCGTTCCCGACTTCGCCGATCATCCCCACGGCTTAGAGGTGGTGCGTCTTTTGCTGCGCCTGGACCCCCGCGTACAGCCTTTGGACGACGGCCGTTACACCCTCACTCTCGCCGAAACCACCCCGGCCGACCGCATCCACAGTGAAGCCCAAAGTTTCCTCGACCAGATACCCACCCCTGGGGCGCTAATCACCTCAGTCGTAGACCATGTGGCGCAGCAGACCCACTATCCGGCCGAACAGGTTCGCGCGGTCTTGGTGCAGCAATTTACCGTCCGCCACAACATGCTTTTCAAGCCGCGCCAGAAATAATCTCGTGCCTTTCAGGAGAGAGAATGCCAGTAACCACCAACAGCGCTCTGACCCACATGCAAACCACGCTCGCCGGGTTGGGTTATGTCGATTTACGCCTTGATTACCCCCTGACCGCTTTCGCCGATGTGGCCGACCTGGAATATGCTGCGCTGATCGCTTTTGATGGCGAAACGCCCGTCGTGTTGTGTTACCCGGTAGCCTCCGGGCAGAGTGACAACCCGGCCTTGCAGGAAGCGGCCAAATATCAGGCGTCGGCCATTGTCGGCGAGTCGGTCCGCTTTGTCTGGATTAGCGATGGGAAAGCCGATTACTTTTTCGACATTGCCCGCAGTACGCCGGTACCGGCCCTGCCCGCCCAGGCAGATTGGCGCAGCGTGGCCCGCGACGGCCTTTCCACCAGCCGCCGCACCCGCCTGCAAGCGGAAGCGCGGGAGTTTAAGCGGGGCAACTATCTGGCGCTGCAAAGCAAGTTCAACCAGTTGCACGAGGAGATTTACAAAAAAAGGGCCGGCGTCAGCACCACCAATGAGGCGATAGACGAGGTGGGTAAGCTCATCTTCCTCAAAATTCATAGTGAACGGCATCCCCACTATACCTATGGCGGGCAGCGGCTGCGCGACGCTTTTAATGGCGACTATATCCGGCAGGCGGAGGGCAAGGCGGTGGAATGGTTTGCCCGCGTCTTTAAGGAGGTGGCAGCGCTGCCGGAGTATGAGATGCCCGACCTGACCAACGGTGGGCGCACCGCTATCTTCCCGCCCGATGAGCCATTCCGCCTGAACAACCCTGGCGTGCTGGCCTTTGCCGTGGATATTTTTGCCGATTGGCAGTTGACGGTGGATCAGGACCGCGACCCGGATCGGGTGGCGGAGGATTTGTTGGGTTGGGCGTTTAACACCTTTTTGCGCGGCAAATATGATTCTTCCGGCGGCCTGGCTACCTATCTGACGCGCAAGGAGGTGGTAGACTGCATGGCGCGCATGGTTTTCCACGACATCGCCGACGAAGATTTATGGCGAAGGGATTTGGATGGACGGCCACAATTCCTGGCCGGGGATATTTGCTGCGGCACCGGCTCGTTTTTAGTAGGCATGTTGGCGGAGATGAAGCGACGTGTGCTAGATAACATAGGCTACACTCCTGATGATCAGCTTGCCTGGCTGCAAAAGTTGAAACAGTACAGCCTCTTTGGCGCGGATGCTTCCCCCTCTTCGATTACGAAGGCGCACCTGAATTTGCTGACCTTTGGCGCCAGCGCCCACCAACTGCTGCGCACCCAGGATTCGATTACCGACCCGGTGATTGACCGGCTGGAGCGTAAGTTTGACCTGCTGATGACCAATCCGCCCTTTGGCAAGGGGAAGTATGATGACGCGGCCGGGCTGGAGAAGATGCGGCAGGGGGAACTGCAATTAGGGTATAGCTGGCCGGCGGGTAAGCCGGAGAAGAAGAAGGAGTTGGATAAAGCGGACCCGGCGGCGCTGTTTCTGGACCGCAACCTGCAACTGCTGAAACCGGGCGGCCGTCTGCTGATTGTGGTGCCCGACGGCCTGCTTTCCAATACCAGCGACCGCTTCATCCGGGAATATTTGATGGGGGTAAAGGATGGGCAGACGGGGCAGTTTCATGGTGGCAAGGCGATTGTGAAGGCGGTGGTAAGCCTGCCGACGCAGACCTTTGCCATGAGCGGCACGGGGGCTAAAACCAGCTTCCTCTACTTGCAAAAGAAACGCCATGCCGCTGACCCACAGGGGCCAATTTTTATGGCGGTGGCCGAGCATGTGGGCTTTTTGAAGAAAGGGAACATGGAAGTGGTTGATCCAGATGGCAACGATCTGCTAGATATTGCTGAAGCATACATCAAGGGCAGGCAAAGCTAAATGCAAACCGCGTATACTGTCGTTTCCGAAAAGCCCGTAGAGGTGTGGATACCCGGAAAATTGTTGGAAGATCGTCTTGACGCTGAATTCTACCAACCTGTCTATTTGCGAACAGTAGAGGCATTAAAATCTGCTGGTTTCCCTCTTAGACCCCTGCAAAAACTCAGTTCCTATAAATCCCGTGTTTACTGGGGTATTAAAGGCTTAGACGAGCCAATATCCAGCACCCATATCCCCTATATACGCCCAAATGAAGCGACTGATGATGGCTGGATCGAGTATGATGATCTGACAACAATTGAGCGACATTGGGCCAATGACATGCCAGGCGCGTTGGTGCAACCAGGCGATTTATTGGTGGAAGTGAAAGGCAATGCTCGCAAAGTACACGTTGTTCGGGAAGACGTGCCATCATTAACCTTTGTTAGTGGCAGTATGTATCGTTTCGTACCCAAAAATGATGTAGATGTTCATTACCTTTGGGCATATCTGACTTCCCAAACTTGCCAGACGTTGAAAGAACGCTTGATGAGCAATTCGATTATCAAGTGGATCAACCCAGACGATATTTGCCAGATGTCTGTGCTTGTGCCCCCACGGCCGTTACAAACCTACATTGGCGCTAAAGTCCGTCTCGCTGAACAATGCCGCAGAAACGGCCGTGAGCTTGATCAGGAAACAGAAGGCTTTTTTGATCGTATTCTTAAAAGACTCTCCCCAACTTCCAACTCAGTACAAACAAATGCTATCGAACCATCAGAAATCGTTACTGAACGGTTGGATGCTAAATTCTATCAATCAATTTACATTGATATCGAACGATATATCGTGACCCATCCAGAAGGCTATAAAACCATAGGGGAGTTGGTCAGTAGTATTTCCAACGGTGTGGAATATCGGGACTTCGTTGCAGACGGGATACCATATTTAACAGTGGGTAACATCCGAGATGGCCGTTTAGATTTGGAAAACGCCCCTAAAATCCCCAATGACCCTTCCATTCCAGAAAGGGGAAAAATCAAAGCCAACGACATTTTGATAGTACGAACAGGTTCAATCGGGCAATCTGCTTTCGTGCGGATTGATGATTCAGAAGCCATCATAAGTTCGCATTTCATTCGTCTACGATTAAAGCAACCGCAACAAGCCCCGTGGATTGTGTTCTTTTTGAACAGTTGGGCAGGGAAGCTACTGCAAGAACGAATAACCTACGGCGCTGTACAACCTCAAATTGGCCAGGAATTACTAATGGGTTTGCCCATTCCCAATATTGGTGCAGACAATAGCAAATATATCTCAGCGATAGTGCAAAAGCAGTACATGCTATTCGACAAAGCTACGAAATTAACAAAAGCAGCTAAAGCCGACGTCGAAGCCCTCATCGAAGGGCGGTTGGATGTGGCGGGAATTATGGACGGCCGGCTACAGCCTCCCACCTGGCCCAGTATCCAACAAGAGCTATCCTTAACAAAATCAGTAAGCGAACCAGTCTAAGCTAACACAAAGGTAGGTGTGCCATGCTAACCCGTTGGACAATCAGCAACTTCAAATCCATCCGTGAGCCAGTCACCCTCGATCTGGCCCCCCTCACCATCTTCTCCGGCATCAACAGCGCCGGTAAAGGCACCCTCATCCAGTCCATCCTCATGGTCGCCCAATCCTTTATGGCTGGTGTAGCTACCGAACCCATTGCCCTCAACGGCAGCCTTACTCAGTTAGGCAGGTTCGCCGACTTACTTCATGCCGGTAATGAGAGCGAACCGATGGAAATTGGCATTGAATATTTACCCGGAGAACGAGGTACTCTGGCTTTTTCTATTGAAACGCGACTGGTTTCCCGTACTCGTCGTCATTCAGTAGCCAAAGAAGAACATCAACTTTATCCCCGTATTGAATACAGTAAACTCCGCTTCGCACGTAAAGAAAAAGGCAGCAGATCCCATTTTCTGCACATCAAGGCCCTACCAGAGGCTGACATGAAGGTCAGCTTGACTCATGTCCGCCCGGACTTAAAAGCTCAAATCAAAGCTGGCATCTATGATTTTTCTATTGTTGAACCAGATTCTGGTGAATTTGTGCGTGACCGCTCTCTGGAACGGGTAGAACGCATTGCCATGTCTACACTTATCCCCTGGAGGTTACTTGTTGGCCTTAATAGCCGTTTAGACACCTTAGTGAAGGATGTGCAGTGGCTGATCCAAACTTTTGATGAGATCGAATTAAAAGAAAAGATACCACTCCTGGGACCCAATTTGCCACAATTATCGCCTCAATTACCAGATGTAATACGCCGTCTGCGCTTTTCGGGTGGTAGAGTCCGTGCCTCAAACGTTGACTATCGACGTGTGGATGATAGACTCGCCAACGATTTAACCCCTTTTTACAATGCCCTTACGGATCGAAACAAACCACTGTTGGCTCGCGACGAACTACTTACCTTTCTGCGTCGTGGGAAATTTTCTACACATGCTATTGGTGATTTTGGTCGCCGACTGACAACAGCTTTAGCTGAATATTTACGTGATCAACCTGAATTTTCCCAGCAAGACCGCACACAGGCTGATTTTGAAGCTCGCTTGTTGCCCCCTGCTTACGCGGAAGCAATTGATCAGATTAACGAAGTAATGGGTCAAAAAATCTATTACCTCGGCCCCCTGCGTGAAGACCCACGTGTCATCTATGCCATTCCGCCTTTGTCAGAACGTATAAGTGTAGGCTTAAAAGGAGAATATACGGCGGCAATGCTGGATCAGTATCGAAATGAACCTGTCATCTATCCTTCGCCCCCAGGAACAGACTTTACTGGCCGCTTTTTATATAAAGAAGCTCCGCTTATTGAAGCGATCACAACCTGGTTGCAGCGGATGGGTCTGGTAGACGGCATAGACACAGAGGAAACAGCCAAAGTTGGCTATCAGTTAACCGTAAGCGATAAATCCTTGTCTAAAAAACTGGACTTAACCAATGTCGGCGTGGGTGTTAGTCAAACCTTACCGACCTTGGTTTTGGCATTACTCGCCCCTGCAGATAGTACTCTCATTTTTGAACAACCAGAACTACACTTGCACCCCAAAGTTCAATCGGTGATGGCCGATTTCTTCCTGGGTATCAGTCTCATGGGTAAACAATGTCTGGTAGAAACCCACAGCGAACATCTTATCAACCGTTTACGACTGCGTATCGTAGAATCAGAGGTGAACGATATCTTACAACAGCTACGCATTTATTTTGTGGAAAAACACAACGCTGTTTCTCGCTTCCGTGAAGTCAAATCCAATGCGTTTGGCGCACTGCTTGAATGGCCAGAAGGATTCTTTGACGAAGCTGAAAACACAGCTAGTAGAATCCTAGAAGCTCAGATGAGAAGACAGTTTCCTGCATCGCAAAAAAACATTTTTGGGGAGTAAACCTGTATGCATTTTCTTGTGGATCCGGTTGTATTTGCTATACCAAATAAGGATAGCAAAAAAGAAATCTTTAAAGAGTATGCCCGATGCCTCAGTTTGTGGGAACGCGAATTTCGTGGACGTCCCGATCGTTATCTAGTTTCGCGAGACTACATGTATGCCCTCAGCCAGACAGGCAATTATCCAGTCATTGCTAATTTACGGCAGGTGACCCAACTGCTTCTTGAAGCCGGAACCGATCCTAAAACTATTTTTGGTGTCTGCCACGGCCCGCTTGGAGGAGGTCTACGTTTTGAAGATTTTTTTTCTGACATAAATTTAGATGATGTTTTAGTAGAGGACAATGATTTTCTGGTTGATCCGAATTTGTTAAATCGTTTGCCAACATCTGTAGCTGATACTTTTCGCGCTGCTTTAGGTAGGTTAGCGTATGCAAAAGCCTACACAAAAGATGTCACTGCTCAAAGTATGGGTTTAGTCACGCATCCGATTGAAAACACTCATCACGCCGCTATTGAAGCGACCTTAATGTTTGCTTCCCGAGTTGAAACTGAAGTAGACACCGAAAAGGTATCCACAAACGTTCCCTTATTCACTTCACCAGAGGAAGTCATTGCATGCGAGAAGTTAGCGGATATCTGGCAAGACACAAGACGTGCCATAGAGTGGCAACGGTATTATTTGACACTTCAAGACCCGACTCTGGCGCAAACAGATTTTTCCCCTTACCTTGTCGCAGATACCTTTAACGAAAGTATTTTGGAGAACCATTTGCATAACAATGGTGGTGATCTGAATCAAATTTTCCGGAAAATCGTTTTGCTTTTGGCCGGCAAGATTCCCTTTAACACCCGTGAAAATCATACTTTGCATCTAAACAATCAAATTGTTGAGCGGAATTGGGGAGCGTGGCGCATGCACATAACTGGTAATCCGATCAGCCTTCGCTTGCATTTCTGGCGCTGTCAGGTATCCAATCGGATTTTACTGATGCAAGTAGCTCCTTATGAGAACTTCGACATCGCCCCGCCACCGGCTGAGTTTGATCAACCATAAAAACGTTACAGTCACCATGTTGCCAACTCTCTCGGATTTATCCTCCTTCCTAACACACCTTTGCCACTACGGCGAAGCTTCAACCCTGGAACTGGGACGCCGACAGATAGGTTTGACAAACCCATTGCTCGAAGCCAATTGGATGATGTCAATAGATGGCGAAACCCTGACTGTTACTCCTAGCTATTTGCAACTATGCGCCAATGACTCTAAACCGGATATTTTCTTGCGAGGCATTTGCTTTGGCATACCTTTTTATCGTCTTTATCTGCTTGCCATTCTAGCCCACGGACTGGTAGGCGCCGGGCAAGTGCCTGGTGACGAGTATCGGCAGCGCGTTGCCCACTGGGTCAGCCGTGACCTGCCCCATCTGGCTGGCGAACTGAATCAGTTGCTGGATGGTTGGGAAAACGGCCGTGACCGCCTCATTGATCGGCCTCCCGCCGAAGTCACTGCCCACTTTGCCGCCTGGCACGAAGGCCACGAAAGCTTCGCCGAATGGGATCGCCAGTTGTTGGGGGTAAGTGGCGCGCCGGAGCAGTTGTTTACGGCCGTTCTCCACCACGCCGCCGCCTTCACTACCCCCACGCCTATGCCAGAACAGCAGCAGCAACCCATCGCCCTGTTACCTCCCTTTGAATTGACGCCCAACGGCTCCGGCAGCCTGGCCCTGCCACCGCCATGCCCCTGGACACGAGCGCGGCAGCGGGTTCATAGCAGTTTGCCATTTTATGATGGGGCGGAACGGCCGTTGTTCGATGCCGCGCAACACGCCCTGATCATCTGGCAGGATATGTTGGCGCAACAGCCTTACTATCGGGCTATCCTGCGCCTCTTCATCGCCGCCCGTTTCAGCGATTACAGCGGCGAAACCTGCGCCGTCCGCTTTGCCGATGATTGGTCAACCGCCAGGCTTTACTGGGCGGACAAACCGGGCAACAGTCTGGCGGCCTTGTGGCCGGGATTGGTGCAAGGGATGGGGTATTGGCCGGGAACGGCCGTTGCCCCGGCCGATTTACAGCGCGTCCTGGCCCACTGGCATAAAGTTGAAGTGATTAGCGCGACGGCGGACGGCCGTTTGACGCTGACCGACGCCTACGCCCGCACACTCCACGAACGCCGCCGCGCCCAACAGCTATTGCGCGGCGCGGCACGGGCAGAACAAGAGCAGGTCAATGCGTTGCTCAGGAGGGGTGCATGACGGCCGTTCTCATCAATCGCCTCGGCCTCAACAAGCTCTTCCTTTGGAGTGAAGCCACCCGCTTCCAGACCTATCCCCAGGCGCTTGCCCGCCTGCAACCGGGCCGCGCCTACACCCGCCAACAAATTGCCGAAGAGTTATTCGGCCTGGCCGCCAAAGGGGATGGTCGCCAACGACGCGAAAGCCAGATCAACAATCTGTTTGGCATGGTTCAGGTTGGTCATGACAAATTGCTCTTGAAAGGGATTAATCTTTTCCAGCGCATAACACCGCATGGCGTTCATCGCATCAATAGAGCTAATCTTTGGGAACAGGTTGATGACAAATGGGAACCTACCCAGTCTGCTCAGGCAATAGGCATTGCTTATGATCGAGACCCCAATGGCCTGCGCTGGCGACAACTATTGGCCGAACAGCTGGCCCGTTATGAACCGCGCACGCGCGTACTACTTCATTTGCTGGGGCAAAATTATCACTTACGCTTTGCTGAGGCAGGTTATTTTACCGGCAATACATTTTTGGCTCAGATTGTTGGTCCCCAGAATTACTCACTGTTTGCTGAACAGGGAGCAGCTTTCAACCAATTGCTTTACGAGCGCCTTCCATTGGCAATTGGTCCCTGGTGGATAGCCCAAATCAGCGCGGCTGGATTCGATGTCGCTCCCAATTACGTTCTGCAAGGGGCTATGAATCGTCCACCATCTACCAACTACATCAACTCTGCGCTAAAAACTGCGCTGTACGTTTTTCACGATCTGCATATTTTGCAGGAAACAGAGGCAGGCTGGCGAGTAGACCCCGAAGCTTTTGCCCGCCACATTCACCCCGAAGTTGGGCAAGAGTTGCTGGGCTTGTACTATGCCGCCGCGCCTGATCCCGACGACGAATGGGGACAATTGGCCCACCTCATCGCCCAACTCACCGACGAGCAGGGCTTTGTGGCCGCCGCCATGCTGGCTGACAAATGGGGCGCACTGCAAGACATCCCTCCAGCGCAGCGGGCCGCCAGTTTAGACGCCTTCATTCGTCAGGGCATCTTCACCGGCCGCGTGGACATTTTAGACCAACATTTAGGCCAACCCCGGCTGGGGCGCGGTCTCTTCGACGACGATAATTTGCGCCTGGTCAAGTTGCGCATCCTGACCGCAGTATAGGGGAGAGGAATTTTTATGGAAGCATCTGACCGACAACCTTTTGAACAAGAGCTGACTATGCAGGCGCTCAATCCGCTAGCTGCCGCTTACCAAAACTGCCTGGTCGCCCGTGAACCAGCCGAACGGTTTGCTAGTTTCGGTTATCTGCACGAAGTCATTCTCAAGAGTCTGGCGGCGCGAATGATGGGGCGTGTCCGTCTGCTAGAACTCAGCACCCCCGAACTGACCACCTTTCTCCGCAACGAGTTTCAACAGCCAAGCGCTGGTCACTGGACGCAACTTCTGGCGCAGTCGCTTAAAATTTTAATCCAGGCCGGTGACCGTTCAGCCCAATTCTTACAGGGATTGCTCCGAAAAAAGCTGCGCGACGAGTCAGTTTTAGCCCTGGACAACGAAATCACGCGGCTGTTGGGCCATACACAAAACGATAAACGACACGTTACACTCAACGAGTTGCTCGGCAGCCTGATCGAAATGCGTAACAAAACGCGGGGGCACGGCGCGCCTCGCCGCGCCTTTTTCGAGGACATCAACCCGCTGCTTGATGCAAGTTTATTGATAGCGCTGGAGACGTTAAAACCATATCTATGGGGAAGCCTGGTCTATATTGAGCAGTTGACTCCACAAGGGGATAACGTACTCGTTGAAGGACTAAAGCTGACCGGCCTCACCCGACGGCCGTTTGAGATTCTCTTTGCCCCGGCGTCCTGGTTACAAACTGGACAGTTGTTCTTATTGGAAGAGGCGCAAGATGGCGGAACCTTGCTGCCGCTTGATCCTCTGCTGTCCTGGGATCGGCGCGGTGAATCGGTTGGCTTTTACAATAGCTACAGCGAAAGCAAACAACAGATTGAGTATCTTTCCTACACACGCGGCGCATCCTGGCATGACCGTTCGCGCCGCTATGAGACTGCATTTGCATTACCCCCACTCACCCCAGGGAGGCAACGAGAAGCCATGAAAACAACCCGTCTTTGGTCGAATAAAGGCGTCGCCTTATATCCGGTAGAGTTTCCTCTGGTCGGGCAAAATGATGTGTTCAATAAGTTGTTCAAATTCAAACAAGCCTTCCTGGGCAGTCAGGCTGACGACATCGCCGGTTTTTTTGCTCTGATCGGCGATTGGGGCTTAGGTAAGACGCGCATTGGCTACGAATTGTTCGCCCAGACTTTCAATCATGTTGAAGGTTGGGTGCTAAACAAGCAAGAGTTCATCGCGCCTAATGGGGGTGACGGCCGTTTGTTGCAACCTCAACTGGCGGAAGGCGTCCTCCCTCTCTTCATCCGTTACGAAATGGCCTGCGATGACAATCTCTACGCCGACAACTGGGTGGCGCGGGTCGCCGTCACCGCCCTAAACCTGGCGCTGCAAACAGAGAAAAGCTACGACGTGCCGCCAGCTCTGTTGCAAGATTTACAGGCGCTCATGCGGGCGCGCGGCGTCAATTTAGAGGCGCTCAAACAAGCGCTAACCCAACAAGACGACGACACGGCCAGCCTTGATGCGGCTATGGCTGTATTAAGTCCTGCCGGTATCCATCATCTATGGGTCGTGGTAGATGAAGTAGAAACGCTGGCCGATTTGAAAAAAGGGCTGCGGGACGAGAGCCATGAAGCGGTACGCGAAGATTTTCTGGATATGGTCTCCACCGTCATTAAGCATGAAAACTACCGTCAGGCTCATCCTTACGTTAATTTGCTCGTCCTCTGCTCGGCCGGGATGCGCGACAAAATCGAAATCGGCCCCAATCGCCGCCGCACCGATTCGGTCGAGCTGGAGCCAAATCGTATCAGCGACGTGCATACTTACGTGGATTCGCTGCGTCAACGAGCGGAAGCGCTGGGACAGTATGTAGACTATCCCCAAGGTACGCTGGAAGGGGCATTTATCGCCTGCAACCGCAACTTCGGCTGGTTCAACGTGATGATGAGTTCCATCCATGAAAGCTATCGGCTGCGCCGGGAACAAGGACAGCTTGTGGCCGCCTGGGAGTTAATAGAAGAGTTCGGCCGGACGGAATCCCGCGCAAAATGGATTTTTGACTTGAGTGTTATCCATCTCCTCGGCCGGCAAGAACAGGCAGATGCAACCGTCAAACGGTTGTTGTTTGGACAGCTACCCATCCCATTAGATGCCAGCCTCACCACAACTCAGGCCGAAGCGTTACAGCAAATAAAAGTGCCCGGTATGCGCAGCGCGGCTTTTGTGCAGTTGATGGAAGTCCACCTGGATGCACGCACCCTGGCCAGCGAATTGGTCAAACCAGAAATTGGCTTCAAGATCGATCCGACACGCAGCGGCGATGGGTACATCTACTACAACAGCGCGATCAGCCTCAGCAGCCTATTGGCGGCGTTGCGCGCTTTTTCGGTGGGAGCCAGCAACGACAATTTCCTCGTTTGTGCCGATTTAGCCGCTTTTACCGCCCAGTTGAGCGTATTATATGAACGGCCGTCGGTAGACGTGACCCAGGTGGCCGAACCCTTGCATACTGTGTTTCGCAAATATGAAGTGGCGGACCGCCACCATCTAGGGCCATCGTTTGAAATGCTACAACGGCTCGATGTATTGCTCAAGCGAGATGTGGGCACGGTAGCCTTCTTGCAAGATGGGCAAAAAGATGCCGCCCTTGACCGGCACGCGCAAGAGATTGAACGGTCTGATCGCAAACGACGCATGGCAATCTGCCAGGGTTTTGCCCGCTTAATGGATGAAAGCATTACAGCCGACGTCTCTACAGTGAGTCAGGTGCAGTCAGGAACGGCCGTGGCTCTCCAATCCACCTTCCAATCGCCACGCTTTGACGGGCTGCGGGTGACGCCAAACGGCCGTATCACCATCGTTTACAGCCAGCAGCTAGAAAAAGTCGCGCAAGAGTTGGGCGACCTCATCGGGCACGAAGGGGTGCATCCGATTGTCCTTTTGCTGCCTTCGGGGTTCACCGCTGATGACTGGCACAGCCTCAGCCTCCTGTCCCGCGTCGCTCTCTGCACCCTGCCCCGCGCTCTGACACGGGCCGAAGAAAACTTCCTGGTCAAATATGCCGGGCGTGGCGCCATTTTTCAACCCCACGACATCTTGAGCGTCAAAACGCAAGGGATTCGCGGCGGCATGGTGCAGAACTGGCAACGAGACACTGAAAGCTGGCGAGACGAACTGGAAACAAGTGGGTATCTGTTACGGCCGTTGTGGCATTCACAACGCATTGCCGTCGATCGTTTTGCTCGTGGTTACCGTAAGATGCTGGTTGAAAATTGGAACATTGATCAACTGGCGCCAGACGTTAATTCAGAGATGGACAGCGCCATCTTTGATGACATCCGTAAAGCGTGCCAATACAATGCCGACCCTGGCCCTGGACAAGAAGCGCTGTTACCCATCATCAGCCGCGACGAACCATACGCGCCACAAATCCCGCCCGCCTTTGGCGCGCTGCTTCTGGAATTAAAAAGTCAGGCGACGGTGGATGTCCTGGCGCGACGCTTTTTCTTTGCTGTGCCAGAAAAAAAGATGAAGGCGACCAAGCAATTGGAACAAATCCTGGAACTCATGCGCGCCGTGGGGCTGATCACGCTGCACAAAAATGCGTATCGCGCTGTAGACGCGCAGACGTTAAAAGATTATCGGGAGGCCACGTCAGTCTGGCTGCATGGCGAATGCCAGCGGTTGCTAGGCGCTCTAGGGGACACATTCACGCATGAGACAGTGGAGCGACTTCAAAAGCAGAGCCAGCGATTTGCCCCGACTGATTTGACCCAGGCGGAAGCAATTGCTCAAGGCGCTGATTTCAGTGTCTTAAAGTTGGGCGGCCAAACACCACCGGAGAGCATTCGTTCACTCGCGCAACAAATCGCGCAGGTCGAGGCGGCGCTCAGCAAAATATGCCCATCAGGCGTTTACCAGCAGTCAGGAGCGGAATTTAATGGGGCGTTGAACAAAGTCAATGAGTATGAGCAACGCCTGTTTTCTTTGCCATTGTGGGAACAGGTCAATTTTCTTTACTGGCTGCGCGAACAATACCAGCAAAAGCGGGAGCAGTTGATCCATGCGGTACGAGAGCAGCTACGGGAGGCGGAAGGACTGAAAGTGATAGGGGAACGGCCGTTTCCCATCGCTCCCCTAACCATGCCGCTGAAAACAATCCAACAAGAGCTATCGGCTACCCCGGCTATGGCCGGGCGCAGCTCACGCGGCGCTGTCGCTATTCCCGGCTATCCGCAAAGTTTCAGCACCTATTTGTTTATGGGGCAATTTGCCCACGCCTGGGGACGCCTGGAGAAAATCGGGTATTTGATTGAACGCGGTCAACCCGATTCCTTCTGGGCGCGTTTCCAGGCCGCCCGCGGCCAGTGGGCTGATTTGCTCCATATTTACCAGAAAGCCTCCGAAGCCTGGCAAGCGCTTGATCGGTTCATGGATGGGGCAGCCTCACCCGCCTGGCAAGGGGCGCAAGCCATCCGCGCCCACCTGGAGCAGTGGCAGGCATTGGTTGAAGGCGATCTACAGCAGATCGTCAATGCTAATCTAAACCAGGGAGAAGAAAAGCTGATTGACGCGCTTGTCGAAGAAGTGACAGCGGCCGCGAAATATCGTGAACTCCCGACCCAAGTCGAACAGATACGGCAGGCTGTTGAAGCCGAATTGGCGACGATCATAGATACGCGCCGCCTGCAAGCGTTAGGCAAACTGCTGACTGTTAAGCGTCGTTCTCAATTAGCCAAACCGGCGCTTGGGGCAACTTATGCTGAAACTCGCAGCCGTTACGAAGCCTTTAATGTTCAGGTGGTCACAACTGGCCGCCATTACTTTGAAGAAGCAGGCAAACAGACAAGCTGGGACAAATGGGTTGAGATTTTCACTGCGCTAAACGCTAATCAATACGCTATGCAATCTGAGGACGAAACAGCGCTGCGCGAATTGGAAGAGATGCGACTGGTAGAACGGACGGTGAAATTACGGTAGAGCCATCGTGACCATGAAAGCTGTGATCTGTCTGGCTGAACAACAACTTTTGTTTGCAGGTAACCGGCTGCCGAAAACGGCCGCTGCCTTCAAGCCTCTGCCTGACCTCTTGCGCGAAGGCTGGACGCAACCACTTGTCCTGGTCGGCGACAAGATCACAGCGGCGGATTTCAAAGCGCTGGCGCAGCGAACAACCCAAAACCCGGCCCCTCTGCTGGTTTTGCCCGGATTTCCGGTGGCAGATGTAACGGCGCTTCTTGCTGCGCCAGCGCCAGTGCAGATTATTGCCCAACCCGCAAACCGGGTGACAGTCAAGGATGCGGGGTTGGAAACGGCCGTTGGCAAACATGATCTGGATTTGTACTGCATTGAAGCCATAGAAACTCCGTTAGAAGTTGGTGTTCTAGCCACCAGCCAGGAAAAAGCAGTCATCTGGGCCTACCGGCCAACCAGGGCAGCGACGCCGATTATCCTAATCACAGTACAACTGCTGCTGCCCAGCGCGCGCTCTAATCCACTGGATCGAGAGGCGCTGTGGTTTGCCCTGCTTGAATGGGGTCTGGCCAATTCCCGAAAGGAGACAGCCGTCACAATAACCACGGATCAGGAAAGCCCGCTTGAAGCAGATTTGCTACGCGCCTTTGTGATTGCTTTCCATGTCCGACCAGACTTGCCGGCGCAAACTTTGCCAGACTGGTTGAGGACGCGGTTGTTTGTGCAAGTCAGCCCTGAGCAAACGGATGCGATTTTACGCCATTTTCAACAGCGACATGTTTTGGATGAGGCAGGACGGCCGTTATCAGAGCAAGTGACGCAGCTAATCAACCAATGGGGTTTACAAGCCTGGGTCCGTGAAGCCCGGCGCATTGAGGCCAGCTATGAAAGATGACTGTCAATCCGATGTTCGCCTGGCGCAATCCATCGCCGCGGCCATGCAGCTTCGCCTGCCAGGCACGGCCGGCCGGGTAGGGCGCAAAATGCGCTACATTGACGAAGTAGCGCCGCACTTTCGTGGTGGAGGCGCTGTCCGTGCGATTCCCTCTACGCTGTTCGAGCAATTGTGGACGGTTGGTGTTGCCACCGCCAGCAATTCGATTCCTGCCTTTGGCGGCGTTCTTTATGGCGCGGTGGCCTTGCGCCAGGATGTTACCGTGCAGTCTGGCAAAGCCAAAGTTGGCTTCCAGGACAGCCAGGTGGATGTGGCCGACATGACCTTTGTCCAGGTTGCCAACCGGCTGATATGGAAGCAATATCATCTGGCTTACCAAATCTTGGAAGATTTGTTTAACGAAGCGACTTTACCCGACCTTATCTTGATGGATCGGCCGTTGTTGGTCATGCGTGGGTTGCAGGCAGGCGCCCTGGTTGACGAAGAAGTGCGGGAGGAGTGGGAAGACCTTCTAGCGCTGCTCACCCGTTTTTGGGGGCGGTACGCGGCACACTGCTATCCCGTCAATCCAAAAGGGCCAACGGTGGCTTATATCGGCCAGCGGCACTTTGGCGCGATTTTAACCGCTATCCAAAAAGAAGGATTACGGGGTTCGGTGGACCCAATAACGCCAGAACTTAGCGAACTTGTCACGAAACAATGGGATGATTTACGCCGGGTAGGCGTTGATCGCATTTTGCGCGGACTATTGCGTCCGGGAACACGCACTGCCGCTTATCTGTATACCGCTATGGGGCGAGATGCCCTGCGCGCCGCGCCTAAGATGATTGGCGAACAAGGGTTGCTAGGGTGGCACATGCAAGTTGGACACCGCACACCTATCTGGCAGGTGGAAGTCTTAGGCCCAGCCGACCATTGGCAATCAGAAGCGCTCGACCGCATTGCCGCCATGTTAGCCTACCTGACGCTTTATGACAATCCTCAGGCACTCCCTTTACCGCTCTGGCATGCTATGCGCCTGGCTAGCGTGCCAGAAAAATTACTGCGCGGCTATCGCGCTTCGATGACGCAAATGCTGCGCGACCAAAGTGTGGAACAGGCGTGGCTGGAAGGGGTGGACCAGTTCGCCGATGAAACAGGGGGTGCGCCGACATGGGACAATTCACTGGAGTGACATTGTGGCAGATGTTGAACAACGGCCGTTATTTCCTTTGTCCCCGCTTCGCACTTTGGGCTGGCTGCCAGCCCAATTGGCGGATGGGGCGCAAACATATTGGACAACGCCAATGGAAATGACCAGCCGATTAGACGCATCCTTTTACGTGATCACCCGTCGCCGAGATCGTTTACTGCAACGTCTCGCGTGCCCTTTTCTGCCCCTTTCCGCCTGGGCCGAAGTGAATCCACCGGGGCGTCGTCTGCCCACCGAACGCGACTTCATTCTGTTCGAGCATTGCGTCTATGGCCAGATTCGTGATGTACCCCATGAAGATTGTTGGGTGATTGGACCGGGGCTGAGTGTAATTTCACCGCGTAAACTGCCCCAACGCGCCACGTACCTTTCCCGGCCGGGTGACTTGCTACTGCCTCGCGTCTATTCGGCGCTGCACAAATCTGTGTGGGTACAAGAAACCCCACACCCCTTTGTGGCGTCAGATGCCTTTGCCCTGTTGCAGCCCCATTCACGTGAGCAGGGTTTAACGCTGCTGGCATTACTGCGCCACCAAATTTTAGGCGAACAACTATGGGCGCTGGCCTCTGGAACTACAGTGCGCTCAATAGCAGTTAGCAAACTGAATGAACTGCAACTTCCAGCCCTGCCTGATAAAACCATCGCCCGGCTTGCAAGTGGCATGGAAGCGTTGCTATTAGCCCAAACCAACGTCTATTTCCCAGGCATACTGATACCATTAGCCCGCTATTGGGCCGAGGTCGGCTACTGGCGCAAACGCTTACACGAATTAACCACGGAAATTCATGCTCTAATTGAGCAAGTGCTCAAAGGATAACGAAAGCGAAATGGACGTAGACAATTACTTGGGTAAGTTAATCGGCAACACTGGCCGACCAGATAAGTTGGTGGTGGCTCTGCGGGACAGTTACAGCGCCCGCCGTGGCGAATTTGTGCGCGTGCGTCATCAAGAAAGACGGAGTGAAGCGACAACCGACGTGTTGGGCCGCATTGTGGAGATTTCGCGCAGTAACATCATGTTTACCGAAGCGATGGGTGAGGGTATCAGCGAGGTGGAGTTGCTGCCCACAACACGGGTTTCGGGCGAAACTGTCTATGGCCGTATTGAGTTAGTGGGTTATAGAGAACCAACTACAGGCGAGATTCGTATACCACGCCGCCCACTCGACCCAGGGGCCAAAGTGTACGGAGTGGATTACGCATTTCTGACGCAGTTTTATAATTTTTCTGAAGACACCAGCATCCACCTGGGGAACCTGGTCGGCTATGAGAAAGGCGACACAATCGTTCCCATTTATCTAGACGCCAACACCCTGGCGACAGAACACCTGGCAGTTCTGGCGATGACCGGTTCCGGCAAGTCCTACACTGTCGGGCGAATTATTGAACGGTTAGTAGCACAGTTGAACGGCTCCGTCGTAGTATTTGATCCGCATGGCGAATACGGCCGTGCTTTGTTAGGCGGACAGCTAAACTTCAACTCGGCGGTTGATCAGATAGAAGATGAGCAAGACCGGGCTAAACTGCTGGAAATACAGGCGCAGTTGCGCCTTTTGCAGGGACAAGGGGCCGGTATCATACCCTACACTCCCCAAGAGGCGTCATTTAACATCAAATATGCGGGCACCAATCGGCAATTAGCGCTTCAGTTTGATCAATTTGAAATGGATGATTTGACCGGCATCCTGCCCGGTCTGACCGAACCGCAGCAGCGCGTCTTAGACGTGGCGATCCGTTACTGGAAAGAGACGACGGATGAACCGCGCGACATTCAACATCTCTTGCGACTATTGACCGATGATCTGGATGTTTTGCGGGAATGGGGCGAGTTATCGGAAGCAGAGTCGCGGGCTTTACGCGGCGTGAGCGCGGCTGTGGCCGCGATTCGTCTGCGCCGGGTCATCAATGAGGCGCGTAGTTTTTACACAACGGCCGTTGGACAACCCACCGACGTTCACGAAATGGTTGGTGACCCGGATGACCGGCACGGCCGTTTAATCATTGTTGATTTACAGGGTTTGTCAGACAGCGCCCGGCAGATTGTGGTAGCGCTGCTCTCCAGCGAGATTTTGCGGGCAGCCTCCCACAAATCACATCCTATTCGCCCCGTTTTTGTGGTATACGAAGAGGGGCATAACTTCGCCCCGGCCGGCGAAGTGTCTATTTCTAAAAACATTATCAAACGAATTGCCGCCGAAGGGCGAAAATTCGGCGTCGGGTTCGCTATTGTCAGCCAGCGTCCCAGCAAACTGGACGCTGACGTAACCAGCCAATGCAATACGATTGTGGCCATGCGAATCAAAAACCCAGATGACCAGCGTTTTATCCAACGCACATCCGATTATTTTTCGGCCGCCGATTTGGCCGAACTACCTTCTCTGTCTACTGGTGAAGCGTTAGTAACCGGGCGGGCTATTGTCGCGCCGTTAATTGTGAAGGTTGGCAGCAAGGCGCTGGCGCATGGTGGCGTGTCGCCAAATGTGGTCGCCAAATGGGGTCGCCTGGAAAAGTAATATGAGTCTGATGGATGCATTGCAGGAAGAGTGGCGCACACGCGCAATTATGCAGCAGCAGTTCCCGATGCTGACAACTTCCGGAATTTCTGACAGTGATGTGACCATTCATTCCCATTTTCTTTCCTATCTAGCCGCTCTATCCCAACCATTAGGCTATAGCGGTGTGGTGGAGTGTCCGCTAATATCGTTAGGAGATAAAACTTGGGCACAATTAGGGGATGTCCGGCCCGATATGGTCTGGTTCGATAAGGGAAGAAATCTGCCGGTCGCGGCGTTTGAATTCGAACGTTTTGAAACGCAGCGCGAAGCCAAACTGCGCGAAAAGGTAGAAAACCTGGTCATTGCTTATTGGCAAAGCCAACAACGGCTGACGGCTGCCGTTCTGATTTATTGGGCACGCAGCGGCGTGTCCTCAAAAATGATACGGGAGACTACTTTTGGGTATCGCACCGACTTTGTACGAAGTGGGGTGCGGGTAACGGCCGTTTCCTGCCCTCTGTATATCTTTAAATGCACCTGGCGTTCTGTCGCCGGGGGATTGGTCGTCAGCGACATTTTGCTGGTACAGTCACCATAATGCCTTTACTTTCTCTGTTCGCCCACCCCCACGAGATGTTGGGGACACAGTTTGAATTGCTGGAGCCTCTTGGTCAAGGGTCGTTTGGTTACGTCTGGAAAGCACGCCGCCTGTCTGATAATCGAGAAGTGGCCTTGAAAATACCACGTGACCAGGAGTTAGGGGAAGAGGCGCTAAAGCGCGAACCAGAGATTATGCGGGCTTTTGATCATCCGCACATCGTACAGGTGTATGGGTATCATACCATCGGCTCCCTGTTTGTGATTGAGATGGAATATGTACCCGGCCATAACCTGGCCGATATGCTCGAAGGTGTTAACCGGGATAAACCGCTCTCTTACCAGCGTATCTTGCAGTGGGCACAGCAGATTTTATTGGGGCTAGAAGCTATCCATGCCGCCAACGTCATTCATGGTGATATCAAACCTCTGAATGTATTGATCAACGTGGAAGGGAACGCTAAGTTAGTGGATTTCGGCACCAGCCGCCGCCTTGAAGATGTCTGGGTATGGACAAAACGGCAGGGAACCGAGGCATATTGGGCGCCAGAAGTAGCCTTTGAAGAAAAGCGCAGTCTGGTCAGCGATATTTACTCAGTGGGCATTATGTTGTATGAGATGGTGACAGGTGAGCTGCCTTATCACTCCCCATTCCAGCTTGTTTCTGGTCAGGAGATCAGGAGACCTGGTGAAGTAAACGACCAGGTTCCACGTCCGCTTGAAGCTATCATCATGCGGGCCATCGCTCGTTCGCCTCAAGACCGTTACCCAGACTGCAGCGCTATGTTGGCCGACATAACCGCTTTATTGACGCAGGTGGAGCAGGGCGAAATCGCGGCCTTGCCAGAGCGGATACGCCCCACCCGGCTCCCTTATCGCCCAGATTCGTCATCACCTCTGTATTACCTGGAACAAGCCAAGTCTTTCCTGGCAGAGGATGATCTACAGCAAGCGTTACAGGCAGCGGAAACGGCCGTTTCCCGCAGCGGCCAACATCCCAACTACCTTCGTCTATTAGGCGGCATTTATCTTCGTATGGGTTATGTCAGCAAAGCGTTGGCGACTTATGAGCAGGTCTTAACTGTCTATGATCAGGATTATCCGGTAACTGAAGGACAACTTGCTGATCTATTAGAACGTCTGGGCCGCTTGTATATCAGAACCAGTCGCTATGGTCATGCCATAACCACATATGAGCGGCTGTTGAAAATAACAAACCGCCCCGTCTATATCAAGTTCCAACTCGCTGTGGCACATGGCCTGGATGCCGATTATCGGCAGGCAATCAGGTTGTTGGAAGAGGTGAGAGAGGAGAGGCCGGGAATGGCCGTTGTCTTCAGCAAACTGGGCTGGGCCTATCGTTTGGAAGGGCATATGCGTCAGGCTTTATCTTATTACAATCAAGCCCTTACGCTGGATGCGGCCGACCTTTTAAGTTTGTATGAGTTGGGCCAATATCATTGGGTAACAGGCGATCATACGCGAGCCCAAAGCTATTTTGCAAGAATCAAGCAGCATGATTGGTCTGGACAGTACACGAAAAGATTGCAACCATTTTGCTAGAGATTATTGCGTAGAAATAGGAGTTCCATCCAATGCGTCATCAGATCATCAATAATTCCCTACGTTTTTTTCTTTTGGCCTCTCTTTTTCTCTTGACAAGCGTGATCACCAATTCTACTCAGGCTCAAGAAAGGCTTGTAGTCTTCCAAGAAGAAGGTGAGTTACTACTTCAAGGCACACCTGGCAGCTCAGTAGTTGCGCCGGTGACAATTATTTCTGGTGAAACGGCCGTTACCAATATCACTTTCACCCTTGATGTCCTCATAAACCGCGATCAATCTAATGAAGCTATAAGCGGTACGGTGGCTACTTTTACTCCCAATAACTTCAATATAGCCCCTCATACAACCCGAACTGTCCTTTTATCTATTCCGGTAGTGCCAGATAAGACAGGAACTTACCGGGGTGAGTTGCGGGTGCAATCCGATGAAGGGGAAATGCTCAGCCGGGTAGTAACACTAAATATAGCCTATGCAGGTTTGGAAATAACACCGTCAACAGCACAAATCATGATTAGTGGCAGTGTCAGCAATTTACAGCATGCCATATGGTTAGCCTCACCCTTTGGTGACGCGAAAGAGATCAAGTTGGTTGCCGGACAATTGCGCAATACAAGTAATCAGGAGGTAATTCAGCCAACTCAGGTTTCCTTAAAAGAAGCGAGCGTTGACTTGCGTCGAGGCGACAGACGTCTGGTGACAATATCTATAACGGGAGAGAATATTTTACCTGGAACCTACACAGGGCAGATATATTTCGTTCAGAAAAATCAGCTTGTTGATGAAGCCCTCAAGTTAGACTTAACCGTAACTGTCTTTGGAGCGCCATCAGTGACGCTTCCCCAAGGAGGAACTGTCATTGCACACTTAATACGACCCAAAGGAGGCCCCAACGAATTCTTTGCTCGCTGGCTCATGCCAGCAGATTATCGCCAGGATGGTTTAACCTTACAAATACAAAATGACGGATTAGATGCGGTTCGCTTAACATCTGTGCAAACAGCTATTATGCGCTATGGCTCCGTTAACGCCACCGGAGTGCCTGATATATTGAACGTCACCACGCCCACAATGACAGTACCGGCCGGAGAAACAGCCGTGGTGCGACTACAAACGCCTCAGATGGATGTCTTGCCGGGAGCGTACAAAGGCGCAATAACCATGCTGCTCACCGATGTGAGCGGATCACAACGGTCGCAGATTAAGCAAATGGTTCAGGTTGATTTAAGCGTTCGGAATGGCCCGGCTTTAGCGCTGTTTCTTATATTATTAGGGATAATCTTTGGCCGTATCGTTAATGTGGCAAACAGCGACCAAGTCAGGTTGCTTGGCGAATATTACAGGCTCGAAAATCAAGTCCGCAAGGTTAAAGCAAACATTCCAGAAGAGTATTACCCTGACTTAGAACGGATAAGAGAAGATGGGAAGATGATTCGCGACGCCATTTACACTGGCAAGAGCGACATGCTGGCGGAACGGTTGAAGAATTGGGAAAAGAAACCGGATAAACTAAGGCTTTACATAGCAAACTATCCGCTGTTGGAGAAGACCTTTCAGGAAGACAATCTTTCTGATGAAGATGTTCAGATCCTTGAAAGATATGCAAAGGATATTCGCCAGCGTATACATGATGACGAGACCCTGAATGTAAAAACAGATTTATCAAGATTAATCAAAGTAGCAGCGCCGCTTAGACGGCTAAGACAGCTAGAAGAGGAAATTACTGCGGCAAATTTCGCAAAAAAAGAGATTGACTTCTTCATGCAACACCTGGGAACGGCTCGATTGGCGCTGTTGAATGGTGAAGAGAACACAGCCAACAACATTCATAACAATCTGGCCAAAGCCCTAAATATCTTCCCGGATATCGTACGGATCGAAAAAGAAGCCAAAGAAGTTTTCTCTGGAAAGCCGCGCGAACTCCTAAAACTCGAAAGAGAATTGAATATAGCTCACCGTGAAGTAACACAATTCCAATTTGAGCAAGCGCTCCAGCGTCTGTTTGACATACGCGAGAAGTTGGTCGAGGAATTGGAACCTCAAAATGACATTCAGCCGATGGGTGATTTCGACGTCTTAGAAGAGAATGACAGAGCCTCTATCAGGTTGTCGTTAGATGGTGTAGCAGAACGGCTTGCTCTTATGAGAACCGCGCCAACCCCTGTATTTGTTGACGAACAGATTCTCCTTGAGCAACCATCTGAATTAAAGGAAGAGACGAGATGGCGTCGTTTTGTAGCTCGTATCAAATTGAGGTTGTTGGGTTTGGTGACAAACTTTCGCCCTGAGTTGGGTTTACGTTTAGGACGGCCGCTTGTCTGGATTATAACAGTCACCCTGTTAGTTCTGACAGGTTTCCAAACGCTCTATGTAGCCCAAGGGATTACGTTTGGCGCAAACCCGATGACAGATTATCTGGTTCTATTTCTGTGGGGTGTGACCAGTGATGTCAGCGGAGCTACTGTCAGTTCTCTGGCCGATAAATGGTTGACAAAGAAAAACTAACGGTCAACAAAGGCTGGTTTACTGAAATGTTATGTTAATAAAAATCAAAGAATGAGGTAGTACGACGAAATGTATTTGCCAGTTTGCCAGGATGTGTCATTACCTGACAAAAATCTGACCAATAGCAGTCATGCAAAAAGGGTTGACTGACTTGTATACTGATGCCAGAAGCAGAACATAGTTTCTACGAAAGAGGTGATGCAATGGACATAAAGGCAAATGCTCCTTACTATATAGACCTGTTGGCATCGTGCAATGAGAATTTTTTACTCCACGTGACCGTCTCGACACACTAAAAAACTGTGGTCTTGGAAGTCTAGTGCGAAGAGTGAGGAACATTGCAGAAGGGCCGCTTCAATTCGCGAGTAGCTTGTATCCTGTTCTTACAGATAATGTTCTTCAGAGTGGTTTGTCGCTGCGCCTCACTATCTTTGTTCTGTTTGATTACCTTATAAAGGTAGGCGAGCCAGTTCTGGAGCGCGAAGAGAACTTATTAAACCGCCTGGCTGTGGCAGAGGCTGAAGTGTCATGGGATTACCTCATGTCAAAAATGGCCGATCGAGATAGGCAGAAATTAAGGCAGCAACTTGCTCTTGCGGTACAAACTGCATTTCCACTAGGAGATGAAACACCCACAACATCTTTCAACGACGGCTTTGCGTTAATCATCGGCGTGGGCGGCAATCTATCCGCACCACCTAAAGATGCTGCACGGTTACGAGATCTTTTGACAGACCCAAGTCGCTGTGCCTATCCGCCCGAACAAGTTCGATGTTTATTGGAAGGAGAAGCAACAGCTCCGGCCATCCGCGATAGCCTGGCATGGCTACAAAAACAGGTAGCTGCGAACAGTCAAGCAACTGCTTTAATCTACTACAGTGGGCATGGTCGTGAAAACCCACAATATCATCTTGTGCCGCACGGTTACGATATCAGCAACATTTCAGAAACCGCTGTTCTGGGCAGCGAGCTTACCGAAGCAATCAAAGAGATAAAGGCACAGAAAAAACTGATTATCTTGGATGCCTGCCACGCTGGCGGATTGATAGATGTGCTGCCTATGGACGTCGCGTCAACGCCAGTTCCAGATGATTTGATTAAGAAACTATCTGAAGGTACAGGAACCGTCGTTATATCCTCTAGTATGCCGTGGCAAAAATCTTACGCTCGCACGGACAGTACGATTTTTAGCCGCGCCTTACGTGAAGCATTGGCAGGTTGGGGAACGTCACGAAGAGACGGCTATGTTTATGTGGCTGAAATTGCCATGTATCTTAGTCGAGTGGTTCCTGAACGGGCGGGGGCGCTTAAGTTAGAACAATATCCAGTATTAGATATTTCCCAGGCCGATAACTATGCCATCGCCTGGTATGCAGCGGGAAAAAACCAGCCATTACCTTTAGGTGAATCACCTGAAATCGAGCCACCCTCTTCAGGGTTAAGTGGAGAGACTTTGATAGGCAACCAGGCAAAACTGCATCAATATCAAATGACCTACTGGCAAAGATTACAAGAAATTTCACCTGAACCCTATAAAAAGTCCTCTACCGACCCGATTTTACAGATCAAAATACAGCAGGCTGTCCAAACAGAACGACAACTTGGTCAATACATACCATCATCAGTCTGGCCTACCCCTGACGATCAAATTCGGTGGCTTGTTGACTGGCTAGATAAGCGCTTTACAAAGCTTGAGGCACATATAGATGGTCAAACAGATGAGCTAAAAGCAGGTCTGCGAGCCATTTATGCACGCCTGCCAGCTGATGATACAGAAACATTAGAACGGATTCTGTCGGAATTACATTACCAACGGCTTGAACAAGCGGAAATGGAGCGCACAGTTGAGTCTGTGCGGCGGGTATTACAACAAAATCAAATTACTGATGACGAATTGAAGGAATTAATGGAAAAAGTTTACCGACAAGTCACCAGTAGCCTCAGTATGGAAGAACAATTTGAATTGACGCTGCCGGTCATCCCGCTATTGCTAAATTATAAAATTAGCCTAAGCGGCGGGGTTGAGTTAGATGCTTTGTGGCAAGAATTTAAGGACCGATTTTTAAAAAACACCTGATCTACGAGTGGTTTCAAAATGATGCCGACACCATTACAGCCAGATGAAGATTACGAGGTTTATAAAGAGATTTTAAAGGGCTCCGATAACTTTGCGGTGTATCGTCGGGATATCCTGATGGCCATTGAACCTTTCCGAGGAAAACTTTATAAATTCAAGCATCTTGATGATGGGTCAGAACACGAGGCATTCATTGATGCAAACTTCATATTATTAAAAAGTTGGGTCTGTATTGACACTGTGGGTGTCTATAGCGGTAAATATCGTTTAGCGTTGTTTATTCTATTACATCATCTCACAAGAAAAATACAGAATATAGGAACAGATGATCATGTTGTCGAATATGTGGATGCCGATGTCGCCAGACATGAAAGAATCGATCAAAAATTAAAAGAAATTGACGATTATTACTTGCAAGTTGATCAACAAGAAAGATTAGAGCGCATTTACCGCAAGCAATCAAAAATCCGCACTTTCAATGTATATGATTTAGACCTGAAAAGTTTAGAAGCTAAATTTAAAGAAATCCTTCAAGATGAAATAATGTGTGAAGAAAGTGGTGTCTGGGCCATTCATCTTATCGCTGAAGAACAACTACCGCGTAAGTTAATGATTCCCAAATTGAAGGCATATTTTGAAGAGAACCATGTTAATGATGAGGAAGAATATCTGGCAACACAACCTATTACCTTTTCTCTTTCTTTACAAGACGATTTCCTAGAAGATGCCCAAAAGTTTGCTGATCTTCTTCATCGGCAAGTAAGGTCGCCGTTAAAAGGTGTTTGCCCAGAGGATTCTTTAATCAAAAATATCTTAATATCTGTTGATGTTGAGTTTAAAGGAGGAAGACACGACCATGATAGACTGTATGAAGCATTTCGAAGATATTGCACCAAACCAAAGTCAGTTATTTGAGGATTTAGAACTTCCACCGCGTCGCTATATATTCCTGGTATCATCTAAAATCAGTAAGCCGAAGTGGTGGCGATTACAACCTCATATACCTTTCCCACTCTTCGAGAACTATAGAAACGATATTGCGGAAGAGTTCCCGAAATTGATTAAAGAGTATCGTACTATCCACCATACAGACGATGAAGAGTTAGAAATTCTCTGTCATATAGAAAGAAAAAATATTCTGGATCTGGATTCATACCTCTATTTAATTACTTACATTCGTGACAAATTAAGGAACCTCCAATGACAAGAAAAATAAACAAAAAAAATGAAATTGAGGAACGAATTTATCTTGGTGATCGCGAAGAAGAAGTGTATAAGAAGCATATTGTTCCAGATCATGTGTATCCGGGAATTACCATGGAGTACCCGGAAAAGGAACCATATGTGCCTTCGGAAGATTTAGCTCAGGCCGTTAATTTAGCCATGTATTTGGGACGGCCGTTGCTGTTAGAGGGCGAGACTGGCTGCGGAAAATCCCGCCTTGCCTTTTCTGTGGCCTGGGAGCTGGGTTATCCACTCTTTCAATACTACGTACACTCCAGCGCTAAGGCCAAAGATCTGTTATACAGTTTTGACCAACTGAAACGCTTACGTGACGCTCAAAATGGTGGCAACAATTCGCAGCGATCAGACCTTGATGATTCGAGCCGCTATATTCGGTTGGGGCCACTGGGATGGGCGATTCGCATATCAGCCGAAAAAGGCATTCCCTCGGTTGTTTTGATTGATGAGATTGATAAAGGGGATTACGATTTTCCCAACGACTTGCTATTAGAATTAGAGCGGTTGGAATTCAGGGTTGAAGACTTTGAGGAGCAATACAAAGCGGTTAACGAACAATACAAACGGCCGTTGGTTATCATTACCAGCAACCGTGAAAAAGCATTACCTCGCCCCTTTCTGCGTCGTTGTGTTTATCATTTTGTTTCCTTTCCAGAACCAGAGCGCTTGGATGAAATTCTTTTTCGTCAGTTTAAGGCTAATGTGCCTGACAACTTAACTCTTGTTGAGGCCAGAAAAACCTGGAATCTTGCCATAGACAAATTTGACTTGTTGCGAAAACAGTTGCGGGGACACCAACCAGGCACTAGTGAACTTATAGACTGGGTCAACGTTTTGTTGAATTGGAACTCTGGGTTTGATTCACAAAAACTTGAACAAATCAGTCAATCAACATTGGCTAAATTACCGTATCTTGACCTGTTAATCAAAAATGAACATGACCTCAGAAAACTTAGATCAGGAACCTGATGAATTATTGAAGTCTGATATAGCAGCATCCACTCTCATAGATGTTGCGATCAGGTCTCTGTTAGACGAATTGCTAAGACCCCTGTTGTCAGAACTGCGACAGGCTGGCTTACCCATATCGCCACAAGAGTATGCGCTTGTGATGGATGTGCTGCACAATCCAAACAGCCCGTTTAGCTTACGTTCAGTTTCTATTGCACAAGAAAACGACCATTTCGTTTCTCTGCGCGAACAAATGCGCACAGTCTGTCTTCTTCTTTGGTCAACAACGCCTGCAGAGCAAGTTGTATTCGATCAAATATTTGACAAGCATTTTGCGCTGACAACAACAAGTGACCAAGCAGACCTTAGAAATAATAAGGAAAAGCCTGTTCAGTCCCCTAATATCTCAGAACTTGATGACGTGGCCAGAGAACAGGAAGACAAACAGCAAGATAAATCAGAAGAAAAACAATTGAAATTAGATGAACCATCATGGTACGGACACATCTCTATTGTGAGTCCACCGCTCTTAGACCAGAAGTGGAAGGAAAGCATGACTTCCAGCCCTGAATTCCGGTTACAGTTTCATGTGACCGAACGCCAACTGATTCGGCCCTGGTTGCTAGCTCGGCGCTTGCGTCGTTACGGTCCTAGAACTGAACTGGATTTGGCGGCGACCATTGCTCGTTATGCGCGTGTTGGGCGACTTGTTGAACCGCAGTTTCGTCCAGGTTTGAAAAACCGATTGACTCTATTAACGCTGGTAGATTATGGTGGCTCCATGCTTCCTTTTCGTCCATTGGTTAACACCTTGCTGAATCATTTATGGGCGTTGCGCGGCCGTTTTCACCAGGTCTTGTTTTATTATTTTCACGATTATCCCTCGCCTTTTCTATATCGCTATCCAGATGAAGATTGGGACTCGTCAGAACCGCCTGATCTGCTTGATCCGATGTTAACAAACGCAGTCTCAACTGCTGATTTAACTATCAACCTGCAATTTGATGGTAGCGTACTGATTATTAGCGATGGTGGAGCGGCCAATCAAACGTACGAAGAACGACGCTACCAGACTTTTGAACGGCTGGTGCGAGATCTGTATGCCGAAACGCCTAGACTGGCGTGGCTCAACCCCTTACCGGCTAACCGCTGGCCTGGCTCAACCGCCGATCGAATCAAAGATTTGTTGCCCATGTATGTCATTGACGCCGATGGCTTGACCAATATGGCCTTGATGTTGAGCAGTGGCACCAGGAGTTAACTACCTTGTCTCAGAAGGTTGCAGATATTGAGCTGGAAACTGATGCGCCCGACTGGCTGAGTGGCGAAGATGCGCACTGGTTGATAGGAAAGTACCTTGAACAGTGCGAACGATACGGGGGCGTCCAATCCACCCATTTCCGCTTGGCCTGTATTGCCGCCGTGCCGCTTCTGCTAACGCCAGAAATCCTCAATTTGCTGCGAGCCAGGTTCTTGCCAGAAAGCGATGCCGATTGGTTAGCCGAGGCAGATTTGTTGTTGTCACCGCTTTGCCAGTTGATTGACAGCCGTTTAGGTATCTATGAAATGGATCCGCGTGTACGGCGCGATCTTGTCTCTCGCTTAACTGTAGAAGAGAAACGCGTAGTTGCTCAGTATGTGCTTGATTATGCGACCGGTCGTGATTACCCCTTTGAAACCATGCGCGCTACCCATTACTGGTTAAGCAAAGCTATCCTTGAACCAGATACGGCTGCCGGAGCGATTCAACACAAGACAGCGCAACCCATTTTTACCGGCTGGCAGGCGTTGCATTTAGGCCAGATCTTGAATTGGGACTTACTCAAGGCCGAGAATAAGAATCCGGAGGCTTATCAGCATTTTGCCAACAGGTTAGACTTTGTTATTCAGCTTGAAAAGCATGAAGAAGAACCTTCCTCTGAGACACGCCACAACTTAACAAAGCTCTTACAAAGACCGCTTCCCTCTGACACGGCCGAACTCATTACAGAATTGACCTTACCCACACCGCCTGCATTTATGGTGCCAACGAATTTAATCGAAAATCTACTGGGCAACCCATTCGATCCAGCTGCCTGTCGGTATGAAGGGGATATCTGGTTTCAACGCCTCTTTGATTATGATTTAGAAACAAAACAATTTAACTGGTGGAAACGACTATTTGTGGCTCGGCCAGGGCTGCTGGCGAAATTGCGCGATGCATTGAATAGCAAACAGCCGATGTTGATAACCGGGCCAGAGGGTACCGGCCGTACCACCCTCCTCCATTGGCTCCGCCACTCGCTCAAAGAAGGAGGGCTTGAGCCAGTATTCCTGAGTTCTGTCGAGATGGCCAAAGCTATTTCAGTTGCTGAAGGCCAGGAACTGTTCTGGTTAGGACAACAGCTATTAAGCAATCTACCAAAAAAATCCCAGCGAACTCATACGCACCTGGAGGGTCTGAATGATAGCGCGGCCTTGGGGCAATGGATAAACGATTTGTCTTTGGTCCTGGCTGACCGCACAGGAGGTTGGGTGTTGATTGATGCTGGTGGCGATAACAGCAAGTCGCTCGTTCAAGCGTTGGGTAACCACATTTTTAACCTTGCTGAACGGGGTCTGTTTTTGGTTCTTGTCACCGGTATGGATCAGGAGAAGTCAGCATTTGCTCGCCAGATTATGACTACCGAGTGGTGGGGTGAAGATGAGTTCAAGACCGTAATCAGCCGGCGTCTTGAGGTTGCCAGCCGCAAGCTTTCACCTATTCGCACTCTATCCGATTTACGGCCAGACTGGTCAGAAGCTGCTTTTATTGACAAAGCACAATCCATTAGGCAAGTGATGGCTGCGGCTGCCTGGTTGCTTGTCCGTGATGAGATTTCCGACCTGCTTAAGAAGGGCAATCCGCGACAGGTGGTGACATTATGTCAAAACGTCTTGCACTGTTACGATAATGCTGAAGCAAGGCAACTACTCCAGGAGGCGCTGCGCGATTTAGGCCCTCGCGATATCTGGAATAGCGGTGAGTACGAAAGCGCCGTTGCCCATCTGGCAAACAGCAGTATCCAAGACGACCAATTGGCAGAAGAAGCCCAGAAGAAGAAGCAGACAGCCCAGGAGGTAAAACGCGCCCAAGAGCGGGCCGAGGAATTGGAGCAGCAAGAGAAATATGACGAGGCGCTTATCTTCCTGAGCGCCTGGCAAGACCAGCTCGGTGTAGGCAGCCTAATCGAGAGAATTCAGCAAAAGCAAGCAGCGCGTCAGGCACAAATCAAGGACTACATTCGTCAAGCCCATGAAGCGGCCGACAAACAAGATTTTCGCACCACTATTTCGTTTTATGAAGCTGCTCTGCTACTAGATCCTAACAACACGCGCATACAGGTAGAGCTACTACAAACGCAAGAGACTTTACACCAATGGGAATCTGTCCGCAACTTGATCGAGGAAGCGCAAGAGGACTTTCAGAAGGGACGTTGGCAGCAGTGTTTAGGCAAATTTGAAGAAGCACGCAGTAAAGATAGTGAAGGGTGGTTTAGTGCAGATCTGAACACGGATATTGAAGCTGAAATTCGCAAAACGATAGAAAGTTGGTGGCGAACAGTTTCATTAGTTATACCAACCGAAAAGTGGCCAGGTCTTCTGAGTGAAAGAATACTCAACTGGGACCAAATTCCTTTATCTTTGTCCTCAGATGACGAGATATCGAACATGCAAGGTGAATTACTCGAAGCATGCTCCGAATATCTGACCCGGCATTATACATCTCATTTGTCACCTCTGCTATCTAAAATATCTACACCTGAGATAGACACCCCATTATCAGAATTAGAAGATCGCTTAGTGGAGACTGTTACCAAGTGGAAACCAGTGCGAGAGGATCGAATTGTTAGTGCCTTCATGGCGGTTGCTAATAGTAACGCATACCGGGAAGTTATCAATGTATTAGATGAAATCCAACGCTTGTTGCCGGTCGTGCAAGCAGCAGCAGAGGTGTCATTACAGTTGGATGAAGCAATTGCTTTATGTGAACAAGCTCGAAAGAGTAGTGACGTGCTGCCAGCCTTGTCTCAGATCACGAAATTAATCAATAAGCGAGAGGTAGATAGTCTTATAGATTTATTCCTGCGTCCCCGATATGAGCGCTTGGAGATATTGCGCGATCAACTGATCCGTCGTTATCGTTTTTTGGATAAAGACATTCAAGAAATTGAGCGTTTAATTGCAGCAGGAAGGTACACCGAAGCTCTTGTTATGTGCGAGAAGTTGGCAGCGTTGGGAGATGAACGGGTAAACCAACTGGGAATAATAGCGAAAATGCAATCAGTGGGGGACACAAAAGGTTAAGAAGCGAAAGTGAAAAGCCGAATGAATCGGAGTTAGAAAAGGAGCAATAAACCATGCCGCAGATACTGCGTCCAGATATCGAACTTAAAATACTGCGCTGGTTGTCAGGATGGGGGTTCAGTGATAATCCATTTGCCACTTACGCGGCTGAACAGGAGCCTGCTGTATCCTTGCGCGACGCTTTTATTGATACCGGCCGTCTTGATTGGGTCTGGGGTACGCCGGAACGGCCGCAGACAACTTTATTCTTTGCACGACGTGGCTGTGGTAAAACAGCTCATCGACGCATGGTTGAAATGCGTTGCAGCCCTGCCCAACCAGCCAGTCCGGTTTTGTCTACGCTCTACAATGATTTCACTTTTTGGTCAGAACTCGCTTCTCCTCCTGGCCCGCAGCTGCACATACGCCCAATTCTAAAGCAACTCCTGCAATCCCTTTTTGATACCATCGTCAAAAAGAAACTACCGTTGGGGAGCTGGCAGCCAGAACACACTGCTATTCTGAAACAGTTATGCCAATGCTACCATCCCGATTTGCTTCAGCCAACATCCCTACTCAAATTTATCCGGCAGTCCAGCCCTCCGGAACAAGGTGAAGAACTCTCTCTGACTGCGCTGCGTCAGGCGATTTCAGAATCCAATCTCGTCGCGCAAATCGCTAATTTTAACGCAACGGCCCTTTTCTTTGCCGGTTTATCCGATGCCCAACCTACCAGCTATGATCTGACTAATAGTTCTTTGCGTTCATCTCTCTCCTATGTGGTCAGGCTAAGTCAGGCTCTAAATTTTCAAACCATTTACATACTGGTAGATGGGGTTGATGAAGTCTATCTACAGAATAATTGGTCCTGGCAAGAAGGTATCGAATCCCTTTTGGCCGATCTGCCTTTGATGAATATGCCTGGCATTGCCTTCAAATTTTTCCTACCGGCCGAAGTCAAAGAAGATTTGCTCAGTAAACCTCGTGTTCGGCCCGATCGTCTTGCGTACGCTGACTTAACTTGGTCTGAGCGGGATCTGCAACAACTATTGAGGCAGCGTCTGCTCATATTTAACGCATTGGGCATTTCCTCTTTAGCTGATTTTTGTGAACCAAATCTTGCCAAAACGATTGATAGTGAACTGATCCAGGCTGCCCAAGGAATCCCCCGACAGATGCTTCGCCTGGGCAACCAGTTGTTAGAGCAGCACGTCTTACTCCAAAATGCAACGGGGCAAATACACCGGGCTACATGGGATAAAGTGTTGCAAGAAATGGCAAACGAACTAGCGCTAACAGGGCAAATGCAGTTGGGTCAGCCCCAAATAGAAGTGAACCCAGCAACAGAAATCGTTACCCTGGGGGGTCGAGCGCTTTCTTTATCAGCTAATGAACTTCGCCTCATTCTTTGCTTGGCTGGCAACAATGGGTTTGCTACAACCGAGCAAATCGTGACGTTTGTTTATGACAATCCCGCTGGCGGTGTTTCCGACGAAGCTGTAGCTTCTATGGTCAAACGGCTACGCCAGAAACTAGATGATGATGCAAAAAATCCAGCTTATTTACGGACCGAACACGGCCGTGGTTACACTTTGTTAAATTGGCGTCGCAGTCGTGTCTGACAGGTTTTGACAACTAATTGACAGCAACGTGTCAGGTGTTAGAGAAATAACTTTATTATAGTCTAGATAGTATTTATGACCCATTGGCTAGAATAAGAGGAAATCGTGTCATGGCTTTCCTCTATGAACACTCTGGTCGGCCAATGTGCGTCAGGGAGAGACTATCTAGGGTATACACTTAAAGATGCCTGACATGGGGAGGAAACACAGGTTCATGCGCACACAATCACCCTATACCCTGGAAGAAAAGATTCAAACCGTGCAAGGCATATTCGCCATATGCGACAGGCTAATGAACAGGAATGAACAACCTCCTGAAGGTCAGCTATATCCTCCAGAGAAGGATAAAATCGAACGATTGCGAATCAAGTATAACCAACAAAAAATAACATTACTGTTGAGTGCTAGCCGTGAGGGAAAAACAGTTTTCGCTCAACAGGCTTTAGAGGGTATATCTGTTATCAAATCTACAAATTTCTTAAATGAGTTCGCCAATGTACCCGATCGAGAATTAGCCTGGTTATTGACAAGGCTACTTGGGGCTGAGGCGGCCGCCATACCAGCAAGACCAGGCAAGGCTGATATCTTAGCATTTCTTCAAGCCCATCAAAACTGCTATGTGGTTGATTCTCTAACAGCAGTCGAAGAAATGTACCTGCGAGATTTGTTGCGATATCACTATGAATGGTTAACCACAATTGAAGCTGATTTCCACATATTATTTATTTGCCGGTCAGAATACCTCGAAGGTGATGATATCTCAGATGTACCCAGGGAATACTTGTTCTGGTCTAACGACCATATTGTCGGTTTATTCAACCATGCGATGGATTCTTTGAATTTGCCAATCCCTACCTTAGAAGACATTCTTAAACAACTTGGTCCTGAGAAAATGTTGGATGCCACTTTCAGCACGAAGACAGCTTTTCAATTGGTAGATGACTTTTGTGGTCACTCACGGTTTGGTGGCGATGTGCCCACATATAGCCTACAAACTGTAGCTCAAGGATTCCACGAATGCTTCACTCAAGCTTTTTACCGTTTGGAGCAAACTACAAATCCAGGAGGCCAATAAAATGACAGAAGAGAAACCAGTGATTATCGATCGGAAGTTGGCTCTGGAACTTATAGACGCAATTATTACGAACCAAGGGCGAGGAATGCTCTGGGGTATAAACGGTCTTGCAAAAATGGGCAAGACTACTCTTTTGAAAAACTTGATACGCGACCGGCTAGAAACCAGATTTATTGACGGCAGTTGGCATGGATTGTGTGCTTATTTGGATCTGCGAATGGTAGGGACTGATTCTATCAGGTTCAGGACTGAATTAGTTAATTCCTTCACAGACTTCATATCACATAGCCCGACCCATACCGATGAACAAATAATTCAACGGGATGAAAACAATCTCGCTTTGTTTCTGCAACAATACCCCGACTATCAGATTGTACTCTTATTAGATGAAATCAACCTGTATCACAAAAAACTTGACGATAATCCCATTTATACGAATGAAATAAACGATTTAGTGGCAGATTTGATCAAGAATTACGGGGCTATTGTAATAATTGCTGGCCGGCTGCCTCTGCAATCCGATCCTTCCATAACGGAAGAAACCCGGCGTCTTCTTACGGCCTGGCAGGAGGAGTTGAACATTAACAGCCGCAGGCTAGATGTTTTTTCTGAAGATGACTTGAGGGAGTTTTTTAGCAAGAACGTAAGCAGTAGCTTAAGTCCTAGTCAGGCAAAAAAGGATTTGACATTCTTTACCAAAATGACATTAGGAACTCCCGGTTTTTGTGCTGCCATACGTTCTGAGAAATGGCGCCATGAGAGTTTTGACCTTGCAAGTTTTACTCAGCGCTGGTTGTTGGGCGAAGTTGGCGATGAAGAACATCAAATGAATCCACCCATCAGTCAAAATTATCGCGATTATTATCCTGTTTTGCAGTCTCTATCTGTCCTTCGTTATTTTTCCCCACCTTTGTTAGAGCGATTTTTAGATGAACAAGGCCTGGCAGTTCGTTACAAAGTGATGAGGGAACTAATGAAAACGGAGCTAATGATTTACGAATCGCCGAAGGGGTTCACGCTAGGAGTTTATAGAAATTTTCTTAGCAATTCCTTCAAAGAGGCGGATCCAGAACGGTGGCTTATTTTTCACCAATGGGCCATTCAATACTACTATAACAGCGCAGTTCGATATCGCGTAAACCCAATCACGCACCTACATGAATTTTTGTACCACAACACGATGATGGCTACGCTTCATGAGAACCAAGTCTCCCTACTTAAGGAGTACCTTGATGATCTACGTACCCAGGTTGTTCTCGACGAGTTGGCTATTGATGAACTAAAGCAAGTCCTGTTTGATAACCGTAATGAGTTGTTATATGACGCTGAACTACGGGAAGCCCAACGAGAATCTGTCGCAGCGGCAGCCTGCGTTAAATCTTTTGTGCAGTGGCTCGACACCTTTAAAGCAAGTGAGCCTTCACCGCCCCAGGAACCTGCCGCTTCTGCGTTGGATAAAGCTTTGTTGCCCCGCTTTGTCGGAAGAGAGAAGGAAAAGCATGAGATCTGCCATAAGATAAAAGCAGGTCGGGGCCACTCAACCGTGCTGGTAGTTACCGGAACCGTGGGCGTAGGCAAAACAGCATTGCTACAGCATGTGAGTGAACAATGCCATCATTTTGCCGATAACCAGGCACAGGTCTTGTTGGCGCCAGGCGACCAACTGTTCGATTTCAGATTAGCTGAACTACGTCACCCGCGTCCCGTGACGATGTCTATTGCTCAAGCCATCTCCAAAGCGATCAAAGAACCAGAAACCTTCCAGCGTTATCAGGAGGCTTTTCGCCAAGGGGTGACAGGTCACGAGTTGAATAACACTTGGCTCGAATGCTACAATGCCTGGGTGGCGATAGCCAATAAGGTGATTGTTATCTGCTTTGATTCAGCCGAGTTGCTGGTCTCGTTGACGTTGCTATCTGATTGGGCAGCTTATGTTTTTCCCCGGTTAGAAAATACCGTTGTTATACTGACTGTCCGCGAACCCAGTATAGTGTCAACCTCTGACCAGTTAGACTCCTGGTTAACCAAAGTAGCGGTTGAAGCGGCCCAGGCCGAGCAACAGACCTTTACGACGGCCACTATTGCCTTAAAAAACTTCACCTTTGACGAAACCAACACTTTCCTTCAACCTATCCTGGTAGACTACAACGACTTGTTAGCTGAGCGGTGTCATCAGTTAACGGCTGGTCACCCGTTGGCTCTAACTCTGTTAACTCGTTTATCTGCTCCCAGCCTCAAAAAGCTGTTGAGTGAGTTTGAAGAACCTGCTTCAGGAGAACAATCCGCTGAACCCGCAATTAACGAACTCCTAAGCCAATTGGGCGCTCGTCTCGTTGAGCATATTGACAAAGATTTTGCTCAATTGTTAGATTTCCTCACATTAGCACGCCAGGGCTTAACCCCGAAACTTCTGGCTTCTTTGCGCACAGCAGACCGGGCAAACGATGATGACATTGTTCGTGCAGCAGCCGACCTCCAACTGATTAGAGGACAACTATTTCCATTGATTCGCACACTATACCGCCAACCGGTGGGCGTAGAGAATGCTTCACCAGATCCCGTTCTTATTCCCCACGAAGCTTTTCTTGATAGCAAGGATCGTCATTGGTCTTTTCGCCAATCGGAATTGGTCAAGAATTATGAGCAACAGGTAGTTAACTATTGCCGCCGTATTTTAGCTCGGACGGATATTAATCATCCTTATTATGAAAGATGGGTGTTTGACACGCTGTTTTACCTGTGCCGATATGATCGGAAAGAAGGCATCGATTTTCTCCTTTATCAACAAGAGATAGCTTGGCGTGATGGGCGTTGGGATTTTGTCCAACAACTTGAGGATGAATGGCGCTTACTTAACGTGTCTGGTGACTTGTTTGAAGCTTTGCCGCTTACCGAACAGAAAATAGAACCGTTTTGGCATCATCTCCGAATCAGGAAACATTTTTTTTACGGCGAATACAATCGGGTATTAGAGCAGATTGAGTCTTTGCCAGGCTTGGCATCCGGTCTAACCTGGGAAGAGCAGCTGAATCAAGAAATTAGAGACATGCCTGAGGCCGATGGGCTTGTGACTGTAAGAAACTGGATCGATCGGAGTCAGGTATTGCTGTCAGGGATTGGCGTGGAGACAGAAAATTCTATAGAAGAAGCCGGTGACCGCCTCGGCGCGATTATCGCTTACAACAAGCGAAATGAGTGGAGAGAAGAAGTAGAGTATAAAAGATTCTTGCAGCTTACGGCCGTTGCTGACGCATACTTCCTTAGAGGCCAAGCCTATTATTTGCAGGCATTCTACCAACAAGCATTGGTTGAACTACAAGAAGCGCTTCAACGTTATAGTGAACTGGCTCTTGCTCATGACACCCTGCAAACTGTAGCTCATATTACCCACACTTGCGCCGAGTCAGGTTTGCCGGAACAGACTCATCATTACACAAGATTTGCGAAAAACCTATGTATTAATGCAAAAATAAGCAACAATAAGACAGTTAAAGCTTATCTTAAGTGGATTTTGGCGGCGAACCAATACGCACAAAGACATTGGTTACAAGCTGTGGATGTGTTACAGCCAATTCGTTCTGAAAAAGAATGGCCTGGTTGGCATCTGGATTGGCAGATGGTTTCTTTCCTATACCTACAGGCTGCCGCCCGACTTAATGTGCAAACCGCAGGTATACAAAATTCTACAGATTCAGACCTGCCTACTGCCGAAGCTTTTGGGGAGAATCATTATATCCAATTTCGGGATAACCCCAATGTGTGGCCGTTACTGCGCGCTAAAGCCAGTTTGATCTGGGGTGAACACTTTCTACATCGGCTTATTCTATCTTCCATATATGAGCCTATTACACAATTGGATGAGGCTCCAAAAGCAATGCAAGATGCCTTTGCTGATCAGCAAAAGTCATTAATTGAAGAATCTTTTGGGGCTGCCTATTTGGCGACCATGTTCGCAGCCCAGGCATTGTATACGTTGAGTATAGAAGAGAATGTAGTCCGCGGAAAGGGATTATTACTTGTTGTTCAAGACAATCTTGAGCTAGCAGAGAATAGGATGCGCGAATTCACACGCACTCAGCATAGACGGTCTGATGGGCAAGTTTACAGTAGTGAAACCAAGTTCCTTTTGTTGGGTAAGAGTTATTATCAATTAGCTTTTAGCTGGTTAGGTTTAGTTCAAGAAAGAACAACATCAGACAAAAAGTTACTGCATGAAGCACTTGAATATTATAACCAGGGAATCAGTTTGTTAGGCCAGATTAACGATCGTCAAGAATTGATTGAGCCTCTTCTGGATCAACTATGGGTTTACCTGAAGCAGATGTCACATGTAACCTGGCAAACTTTGCTAGATAGTGCTGCTGATAAAGAAGAGTTGGCGTTTGTGGTCAAGGGCATAAAGGTGCGTCAATTCATGGACAAAATGTTGCCTGCTTTAACAGCCAATAAAAGATGACAGATATTGACAGAAGACTGCCATCAGGATGCCATGTATGTGGGTGACTCATTGTGCATACTGTCATCAAGTAATAAGAAGCCATCTGAAAAAAGGGTCTAAACGCCGAAAAGTCAGGCTTTTCACTCTTGGGCGCGACAGTCTAAGTGTCTAAAAAGTCAGGCTTTTTTCAGTGGACTCAATAATATGAATGAAATATAAGGAGTCAGTCAAATGAAATATTGGCTGCGCTGCATAATAATTTGCCTCTGTTTTTTTGTGTTCGTAACAAATAGGCCGTTGCATCTCTCCGCTGAGACAGATACTCCTGGGGTAGATTTATTCATTCTGATCGATCAATCACAGAGCATGAGCGGCACTTTAACCGATCCACCTACAGATCCCCATAACCTGCGGATAGACACTGCTCGCTATTTAATTGATCAGCTAGGTTTTGATGCTTTGACTCATTCTGAGCGGCTAAATAGAGTCTCTGTTATTGGATTTGGCACTTATGAACGCAGCCGAGTTATGGTTCCTTTGACCCCGGTTTCTGGTGAAACGATGGAACAATCCGCAGAAATACGTGAAACAATAAAGCAAGCTGTTCTGCCTCAACAGCTTGGCTTTACAAGTATGACAGCAGCAATTGATTTGGCCGCATCTGAATTGGAAAACGCAGCGAAGCTGGGCGAAAACCGCCCGGTTATCGTTTTCTTCATCACTGACGGTTCTCCTTATGATGAACGTGAATTAAGTTTGCGCGAATATTTTGCAGAAATTGATGAAAGTTACGTAAGGCTTCAAGAGCTAGCTTTTGATCAGGCAAGGATGTTTGCCATTGGGATTGACGTTGAAAACCGTTACTGGCCAAGTGCAAGCAATTACTGGGACAACATAGCTATAGGATCAAGCCGCGTTGAACAGGCAGATGAGATGAAAACAGAACTTGCTCAAATCCTGGCCAACGAACTCGGTTATGCTAGTGATGCCTTATCAGCAGGCGAACTGTTTGTTGAACCATATCTAGATACGATTAGCTTTTCCATATTTCGCTACGGTGAAGCCTCGGTAGAGGTTTTCTACCCTGATATAGACGGTGTGTTACAACCCTACGATTTTGATCAAGCTGAAGTTCGCGCATCTGGGGACCGATATGACCTGGTTGTAATCAGAAATCCTAATCCAGGCAATTGGACGATTCAATCTCAACAAGAGGGTGAAAGAGTTGATATTATAAAGCAAATTAAATTTAGTAGTGTGCAGCTAGAGCCACCCTTACTCGAAATACCCCGCTATTTCCCAAAATATTTTCACTTTTCCTTGCCACAGGGACAAAAATTCTACGAACAATACCCTCTGATTTTTGAATTGGTCGTTACGCCACCTGGGGCCAATCAAGGACAAACTTTAAGATGTTGTATATTATCCGAGGATGGACAAGGCTTCCGGACGGTAGATCCTTACGTTCCTATATTTGCCGGTCAGCACCAGATTAGCATTAGCGCGGCCGCACAGTTAAGGGTGGATAATGAAGTTCAAGAAATCTTGATTTCCGAGGATCAGTTTTCTTTTCGGTCTTACGATGCCAAGTTAAGCCTGGAACCATCAGACCTATCATTTTCACAATACGAACCAGTTTCTAATATCCAGGCAATCTTTACCGATGAGCAGGGTCGCGCAATTATCGAGGACCCTTTGGAAGAGTTAGACATAATTGCTCGGATAAACCTATCTCCCAAATCTAGTCAAATGGTGCCAATGAATCGGGTGGAGAGTGGCATTTACCGGCTATCTCAACCTGTGACGCTTCCTGGTGACGAAACCAAATCGCTAGAAATAATTGGACTTGGCCAATCAGGAGAGGAACTATTTAGCGCTGACAATGCCATAACGACTTTTCGTAACGTCCAACTACTAAAACCTGTTCCAGCTCTGCCGCCACAGGCAGGTTTTTCGTCTATTGCCGTTCAGTTGTTGGATGAAGCCGGTAGGCCAATTAACGATCGATTGGCCCGTACGCTTGATCTACAAGCTAGAATCGTGCCTCCACAAGGCCCCCCCCTGCCAATGGGTTTAACCTATGATCCCGACGAGTCTGCATTCGTGGCCAATGTACCTATTCCCACACAATTTGAAGGCCAACACTTTGTTGAGATCACTGCTCAAGCAAATGTGGCTGGCTTGAATGTTGAGGCTTTTAGTGACACTTTAACTTATATGGTGACAACAGATGTCCCTTACTATCGCATACTATCACCTGAGCCAGCAGTTTATCCGCTATATGAAGGCATAAATAAAGCAAATATGCCACTGGAAATTCAGTGGATTCGTAATGATTTACCAATTAATCCAGGTGATGTTTTTGTCGAGAATCCTGTCACATTAATAACTGCTACTGTACATGGACCTGATGGGTTTGTGTTACAAAATCTTGTTTTACAACCAATGAATCCCAATGATCTTAGCAGATGGAGAGTTGATTTAGATAATCTACGACAGGAGGGGATATATACTGCAACTTTTCACTTTAATGGGGCTACTCTTGTTTCTCAAGAACCATATATGCAGTTTGTTGATACACAGATCACATTTTATCGAGTTACAACGGGTTTGTGGCGCGGCATCATTAGTACTCGCAACACCTTAATTACCTTATTATTTATTGTCGTTGTAGCAGGTGGTATTACAGAATCCTTTCAGCGCTTATGGCCGCCATTTCCAAAAGGAATTTTAACAATTAGAGAACAGAATCCGGTAACAGGCGATGAACGACAAATTGATACGATCAACCTATTTAAGCGCCGCGTAAAACGACGCACAGTCATATGGAAACCTGCTACTCCGGAGCTAAAAGCTCTCGGTATAGACAAAGTAATAATTCACCCACGGCCATCTGGTGGTAATAAAAGAGTACCAGGCATTGATTTGGAATTTTTTTAGCAAAGAGGGAAGTATTTTTCCCATGAGTTTTACCAGCCCTGGTCAAAAACGCTGGCCACGTGCCGTATCAGAGAAAGCATCTATCTATTGGGTGAAATACGAAGCGTAAGATGATGGTTTGCTCCGTTTAGGAGATGATAAGATGAAACCAGAAAAAGAGATGTTTCCAAACAAAGTAACTCCGGCGTTGATCATTGGCCTTGGGGGGACCGGGCAATGGGTGTTAACTAACTTAAAGAAAAACTTAATAGAATCTTATGGAGAAGTACCCAGGCAGGTTCAATTATTGGCTTTTGATACCACAACGGATGAGCCAGAAGTGGCAAAAGACAACCTTTCGCTTGAAGCTGTTCGAATTGGTGATTTCCGGTTAAAAAAACGAGAGGAATTTATCTACCTTAGCGGAAGTGTTAAAGAACTTTGCTTAAAGGCTAAAGCAAATTCATTTGGTTATGGTCATATTACCAGTTGGTTTCCAGTCAATCGTTATTTGGCCGAGCTAACTGATGACGATTTCAACCTGGCGCGTGGGGCAGGAACACGTCGTCCGTTTGGACGAATGGCTATTTTCTACAACTTGCAGGATATTGTTGGCAAGCTTGAGTTTGCATTGCGAGAGATCAAAGGCAGTATCGCGGAGAAAAGTACGGTTGAAATTTGCGTAGTTAGCTCTTTAGCCGGCGGTACTGGTTCGGGAATGTTTATTGATCTGGCCCATCTGTCCCGTGTTATTGCTCGGCGTATCGGCTTGCCTGAGATAGCTGTGCGCGGTTTTTTTATGCTTCACAATGCCTTCCAAACTGTGGCCGAGAGTCGTTCTACTCGTTTAAACACTTATGCTGCGTTATTAGAATTGGAACGATTCATGGTTCTATTTGGACATAATTACCCGATTGACTATACATCTGCCAACAATACAGTTTGGCAAACTGTCTCTAGTAGCAAATTGTTTGATAGTTGTTTTTTGGTTGATGCCGAACGCAATCGGCACACTCTCAGTCATTTACCTCCACACGAGACCCTATATCCGGCCATTGCAGATTGTATTACGACGCTTCTCGATCCTGTATCGGGTGATAGTTATCAACAACATTATAAAAATGTCAACAACCGGGTAGCTACTACCCAGAAGCTCAAGCAAATGGCAATGTACAGTAGCTTTGGCACACAGACCTATATTTTACCCATAGTCAACATCGTCCGAGAGTTTGAACTGCGCTTTGCTATAGAATTTTTGGACAGACATTTTGCTCCGGCATCTGCAGAGCCTGAAACGGGTTCCATGGCATCATTGCTGTATCCTGAAAGTACCGCGGGACAAGGAGCTTTATCTTTTCTAAAACAAAACCTGTCCCCTGGCGGTTTGCACAATACGTTTTTTGTGCAGGGTATGATTATGCATCTGGAGCGAAGCAATAATCCAACTTATGTGGATCAATTGGCGCTCAGTATTCATGAAGATTTACTTGATTTGTTGCGAACCAGCGGTGATGAAGGCGCTATGCTCAACTTTGCCCAACGCATAGATCAGGCGTTACGACACCTAAATTTGGAAACAAGTGTTAGGAGAAGCGATGAACTGGAAGACTCGGCTGAGAACGCCGCCCGACGGATCCCCGAACAAATACGCTCCATTAAACGTAATTATCTGGGCGAAGTAGAACAAAATGGTGGAAGAGATGGTTTGTTACGTCATGCCTTGGTTAGCAGTGGGCAATTCAATGTGGAACAATTCCAAAAGCTTCTAACAGAAAAATTGACTCAAATACTAACAACGACCGAGTATGGTTATAGTCGTTTGGGATTTGCACGCGCTTTTGTAGATCATCTTAATCAGATTTTTGAGGCAGTTCATAGACTGCTGGAAAATGTTCATAATAAGCGAAATCAAATTGGTCAAATGGCATTTGCCCGTGACGAGGTTCGAGTCATGGCGACGCAACTTGAAAAAACAAAAAACAGTGGCATTTTCCCCATGTTGGGCAGGCGAAATGCTATAGCTTCCCAAAGGGCCTACATAGCTGCCGAGCAAGAGCTAATCAATTTACAAGTTGCAGAGCAGGTCATTAATGAGTTGTTGAATCAGGCTAAGAGTCATCTAAATATAATCCAGCATGTAATGGATGAATTAAACCAATGGTTTGCGATTTGGGTGACAGGAGATCCTCTGAACAATGAACAGGGTGTGTTATCCCAAATGAAACTGGAACTTGCTCGTTGGCGGCAATTTCGCCAGCAGCAAGAAGTTGGCAGCCAAGAGCCCAACGAGGTTCATTTACGTCATTATTTAACAAATCCCGAATATGAGGAAATGCTTTATCAGCAGCACTGTCAGGAACAATATGAAGCACTTCTAAACCGTTTTCAGTGGACGTGTTCTGGAGCCAAGGCTGGACTAGAAATTCGACTAAGATTAGATAATCGTCAGTTGAAAAGAACCCTGGATGGTCAAGCAACCCTCGATAACTCTGAACGGTTGCTCAGTGCTATCAAACCGTATTTCTTGTCAGTCAAACAGGAGAGTGTGATTAGCCGTCTCTCTGAGATGTATTCGCCAGAGACATTAGCAAATCATATATGGCAATACACTGGCACATTTATTGGTTTCCAGAAAGCACATCCGGCTGCAAGTGAGGTGGAGAAGCGGATATTTGTCAGTTTGAATCACAGCCAAAATGTTGATTATAAAAAAGAATTGGAGAAAAAGCTGAGAGACAAAGGGATGTCATCTGATAATGTGCAAGTTATCCCTGCTTATGACCCGCATAGATGTGTTGTCCTATCTACTACGGACATGATTGGAATAACGGCCGTTCCCACTATTCAGCAGGTAGAAGCAGAATATAACCGGCTGGACGCAGTGCGCCGGAGTGGTTTGCACATTTTCCCGGCTGAAGTAAATGCTGTTGCCTATGAAGCGCGACTAGGTGGGCCTGGATTGCAAAAAGAAGAAATCCGTCACTTTACAGCTCGGGTCAAGAGTTTGTTTGAAGATGAAGAGAAGTTGCGCTTGTTTGTACAGTCCCTTGCTACGGGAGTAATCCGTGAAGAGGATAGTCCAGAAATACGGCTGTACAAACAATATGTACTTCGTATTCAACCCCAAATCGATCAGCTGTCGGAAATACCGCTAGGGCGGTCTTGGCGTAGACCATCCTTGTTCGAGGCAATTTATAATTTCATTTACGCACGTCCTTTGCGCCCACCGCAAACTAAAGAGAAAATTGTTGCTTCGGTCAACGACCGTGCCAATGGTCAGGCTTATGCAACTTTATCCCAAATCAACGAAGCAGTTGAAGTGCGTGAAGCGTTAATTCGTTACGGCCTTGCTGACCTTGTTGATGAAATTTCGCGTTATGTTGCTAACAGTTATCATGAATTGCGCCCGAATCGTTTTGCTTTGGAAAGTCCTGTTGCGTTTTTACTAGTAAGAAACGTCAGAAAGTTACACACTATGAACCTGGAGCAATTAGTCCAAAGCACAATCATACCCTGGCTACTTGAGCAAGAGAAATATGAGGAACTTATCCCTCGATCACATTACAAGGAAATTGCAGAAGGCATGGGACGCATAATCCTCAAACTAAATACCCCCGTGGATAGACCAGCGCGATTACAGCGACACTTACAGGAGTTCTCCAAAGCTATAAACAATCAACTGGATGTAAATGACCCAGAAGAACGTGATCTAGCCACTATTTTTGAAATAATGGTAGGTGATTATCGCCGCACCCTGGCAAGTAGGTAAATGATGGACAAGTTTGAATTTCCCGAAGGGGTATTTATTTCAGAACAGTTTCTGGGACGCGGTAGCTACGGTGAGGTGTGGAAGGTCAAATCCAGGTCGGGTGTCTTGACTCGCGCTGTCAAGATTGTAGCTAAGGAAGACTTGCCCATACTGCAAAAGGAAAAAGCTACATTAACTCATCTAGCTCGTGCAGATCGTGACAATATGATCGTTCGTGCCTATAGCATTAGCTCTATAGCCGACGGTCGCTACGTTTTGCTCATGGATTTTGTAGGCAGTGATCCTTTATCCGATCTGGTAGATGATCTAAATAAGAGAGATCTGCAAGCTAAACCCTGGCAGGCACAAGATGAATATGAAAGAGTACGGATTGCAGCGCAAATCACCCGCGTTCTGAACACAGCCTATCTGGCCCAAATTGCTTTAACTGACATTAAGCTGGCCAATTTTTTCTATGATAAGGCTCAACCAAACCTTATCCAGGTTATTGATTGGAATGTGGTAGATGACGAAAACCCAAGACAGGGATTCTATCAATACACTCTACCACGACTAGCTTCAATTCTGCATCAAGTCTTTACAGGCCACTCCCTGGAAAGCCAGCCTGGCACGATTGACCATTCTAAACTGGGAAGAACAATAGAAGATGAAGAGCAGTCTATATGGGACTTGTTGACTTATGAAACGCGAACTATTTTGTATGAAATGGCGTTCGGTCACATTAAGGGAAAAAACCCAGCTTTAGAATTATGGAAACGGTGGGGACAGCAAGAACGATTCTGGCAGCGATTGCTTACCGCACCAACCGAAACACCAGAAGAAAAGCAGAAGTGGTGGTTCAATGAATGGAAGTACGTCAAAGGCCTGGGTGAAGAGATTGCACCAACGCCTCAACGCTTAAATAGATGCGAGGGTCTGCTGCTGTTAGATGAATGGCCCAGACCAGAAGAGGTCAAGACATTAGGTTTACCAGTACGATCTGAATGGGAAGATCAAAAAGTTGCGCTAACTTTACAGCAGGTGGATGAACTATTGGAAAGGCAAGAGTTTCGCCCTGTTGAAATAGATTTACTCACAACAAGGCGCCGGCCTGAAGCAGCTTTGCGCTTTCAGCTTCGTTCTACTCAACTACAGTTTTACGAATTTGCTCATAACCATGCGCTTCCCATTAAACCGTTGCAACAGTTTCGGGATGTAGACAAAGCGATACAGCAAGGTCTATATAACCGTGCGGCACAGTTATTAGAAGAAGACAGATTACCTAAAGTAATTCTCTTGAGTTGGCGAAATCTAAACAGCTTAAACACACTCCTGGATAAGCATTTGGAATTGTTATCTGCCCGTATTCGTGGACATGCCCAAACCCTTTTGCTCGAAGACCTCCTGGTTAAATACAGTCAACAACAAAGAAGCGATTGGAAAGAAACCATTGATGAGCACCTAGACAAACTTGATCATGCTTTTTTTGAGATAATTAATGCTGGACAGAAACTTCAAGAGTATGTTGACCCTTATTATAAACAGCACATCGAGTGGTGGGAAAGAGACATTCAGCAAAAATACAAGTTCGCCAGTCTAGCTGTGAGATTTTACCACTTGGTAAAGGAAGATAGATTCAGGGAGGCTGTTCAAAATCTTGAAGAATTGAATCACTCAATATCATCTGTTGAGCAAGAACATGTATGGTCTTGTCTGGATGATATGCTTCATAATGCTCCTGCTTTGGCAAGCCTGAAATCAACAGGGCAAAAAGTCTCCCGAACTGCCGAAGAGATAGCGGAAATAGCAGATAGTCAACTGTTAAAGATAAATGCAACTATAGCTGACAATAAGCGATTGTCGGACGAGGTAAGAGACTCCTTGTGGGAAGGGGCAAGGATCGCAACAGAGCTTGTTCGGAAAACAGCTATAAATAGCAAGGGAACCATAGAAAACGAGACAGCAGATGAAGTAAAGACTATCAAAATAACTGCACGCGAAGGTGAGAAAAAAGTTGGTGATGCTGTTGACGAAGGCATGGAAACTCTCAATAAGGCTATAGAGAAGAGCAAGACAGTTGTTATTACCGCTACCCAAAACGGACAAGCCATGATTACCGCAACCGCTAATGGGGGGGTAGAAACGGTCAACACAGCCATAACGACAGGTGCAGCGGCCGTTGCTACTGCTGCTCAGGACGGACAAGCCAAGATTTCCTCGGCCGTTGATGGAGAGTAGCAACGGTGAACATAGCCATAACGACAGGTGCAGCGGCCGTTGCTACTGCTGCTCAGGACGGACAAGCCAAGATTTCCTCGGCCGTTGATGGAGGGGTAGCAACGGTCAACACAGCCATAACGACAGGTGCAGCGGCCGTTGCTACTGCTGCTCAGGACGGACAAGCCAAGATTTCCTCGGCCGTTGATGGAGGGGTAGAAAATGTCAACACAGCCATAACGACAGGTGCAGCGGCCGTTGCTACTGCTGCTCAAGCCGGACAAGCCAAGATTACCGCGGCCGTTGATGGAGGGGTAGCAACTGTTAATACCGCCATAACGACAGGTGAAACGGCCGTTGCTACTGCTGCTCAGGACGGACAAGCCAAGATTTCCTCGGCCGTTGATGGAGGGGTAGCAACGGTCAACACAGCCATAACGACAGGTGCAGCGGCCGTTGCTACTGCTGCTCAGGACGGACAAGCCAAGATTTCCTCGGCCGTTGATGGAGGGGTAGAAACGGTCAACACAGCCATAACGACAGGTGCAGCGGCCGTTGCTACTGCTGCTCAGGACGGACAAGCCAAGATTTCCTCGGCCGTTGATGGAGGGGTAGAAACGGTCAACACAGCCATAACGACAGGTGCAGCGGCCGTTGCTACTGCTGCTCAGGACGGACAAGCCAAGATTTCCTCGGCCGTTGATGGAGGGGTAGAAAATGTCAACACAGCCATAACGACAGGTGCAGCAGCCGTTGCTACTGCTGCTCAGGACGGACAAGCCAAGATTTCCTCGGCCGTTGATGGAGGGGTAGAAACGGTCAACACAGCCATAACGACAGGTGCAGCGGCCGTTGCTACTGCTGCTCAGGACGGACAAGCCAAGATTTCCTCGGCCGTTGATGGAGGGGTAGCAACGGTCAACACAGCCATAACGACAGGTGCAGCGGCCGTTGCTACTGCTGCTCAGGACGGACAAGCCAAGATTTCCTCGGCCGTTGATGGAGGGGTAGCAACGGTCAACACAGCCATAACGACAGGTGCAGCGGCCGTTGCTACTGCTGCTCAGGACGGACAAGCCAAGATTTCCTCGGCCGTTGATGGAGGGGTAGCAACGGTCAACACAGCCATAACGACAGGTGCAGCGGCCGTTGCTACTGCTGCTCAGGACGGACAAGCCAAGATTTCCTCGGCCGTTGATGGAGGGGTAGAAACGGTCAACACAGCCATAACGACAGGTGAAACGGCCGTTGCTACTGCTGCTCAGGACGGACAAGCCAAGATTTCCTCGGCCGTTGATGGAGGGGTAGAAACGGTCAACACAGCCATAACGACAGGTGCAGCGGCCGTTGCTACTGCTGCTCAGGACGGACAAGCCAAGATTTCCTCGGCCGTTGATGGAGGGGTAGAAACGGTCAACACAGCCATAACGACAGGTGAAACGGCCGTTGCTACTGCTGCTCAGGACGGACAAGCCAAGATTTCCTCGGCCGTTGATGGAGGGGTAGAAACGGTCAACACAGCCATAACGAATGGACTGCAAATTATTCAGCAAGATGTTACTCAAGCGCAGAGTGAACTAAAGAAAGAATTGGATGCAGGTAAGTTGAAAATAAGACGGTTTGCCTGGCTTACAAGTCTAAACACTAACATTATTCTTATCACAGTAGCGTTACTGATTGTCGCTTTATTCCTTGGGGGCAACATCTTGTTTCAAAAAATAAATAATGTTTCAACCAGCCTTGCCGCACTTAAAAACGAACTAACTAGTGCCACACGTATAGTTAACGAAATAAATCAAAGAGTTTTAGTAATCGAATCCAGTGAGGAATCACAGGACACACAGATTTTTTACTTAGAAGAACAAGTTGCTGATTGGGCAAATTTGTTAAATGACATAACGGCAATGAACAACAAGTTGCAAGAACAAGATGATTTGTTATTAGTAAATCGAACAGAAATTGACGATATACAACAACGTATAGAAACGTTGGAGTCCCAAATCGAGAGATCATTTGAAGAAAGCTCTTTGGAAGTCGAGAAACCATCAGAAGAGTCGTCAGAATCGGAAGAAGAATCTGAAGAACTGAACCCCGTGCAAAATGTTGTTTGCGAGTTAGGCTCCAATCCTAACCAACGCGCTGCCCTACGAATTCTTCCGAATGGGGAAATAAAAGGATTCTTGGAATTAAATCGTCAACCAGTTGAAATATCGGGAATCTCAACAGATGGCTCATACCTGATCGTGTTAGTAGGTTTAAATGGCATTGATTGGAATGATCGAGAAGAAGTGTATCGTCAAGCATGGGTTATGCGTGGGAATGTTCCAACCTGCAATGCACCCGCTGAATTGTTGATCCGCACTCCCGTTCCTCTGCAACCTATCCTTAGAAACGAAGTTGACCCGACAATTTTAGATACAAGATGACAGATGAAGACCATCTCCAAAAGGTACGTAATTCAAGCACCTTTGATAAAAAGAAGCATAATACAGGTTAGATAAGATAGGTGTGACATGGACAAGGAAGGCAACTCAATAGATCATCCGCGCGATTTGTGGAACAGTGGTGAATGTGACACGGCCGTTGCCAATCTGGCAAACAGCAGTTTCCAAGACGACCAATTTCTGGCCGAGCATCTAGAGAAGCTGCTGCAAATCGTCCAGGGTGGACTGGCTTCCTCAAATCCGGAGCAAAAAAGTAGCTTACTGCAAGAGGCGGAGGCTCAAGTTATCATGTGGTTGCCTACAGAATGGGAAGAACCACAGAGTTATATTGAGTTGGCTAATCAAGTAGCTGCATTGTCGGTATTGGAGCTAGAAGATAGGCAAGTGGAAGCGAACGATGGAGTAAATGGCTCTACAGCTAAGACCGCTATGCCAGATGGAGATGTTCTTCCAGAATCAGATGGCATCGAGCCTGAGGAAATCAAAGACGACGTGCCAACAGTTGAAGAAGACCTGCCGGCTACAGATGAAGAAGAAAACATTCCAGATTCTATTCGTGTTAACTATTATGTAGAAGAAGGGCGGGAAGCATATAGCCAAAAGCGGTATCAGCAAGCGCTAGATGCTTATCGAAGAGCGTGCAGTCTGTTAGAAGATGCTGGACTCCCGCGGGAAGATGTGGAACTTGAGTATTATCAGGATGTCGTTGCTAAAGTGAGGCAAGCAGAAAAGGCTGTCCTGTTGCAACTGCAGTTGACTGCAAATCTACAGGAAATTGAAGAGCTAATTACTACTGAACAGTACAGCGATGCTTTGGCGCTGTGCCAAGAATTGGCCGTGCTGGAGGATAAACGGGTAAGTCAATTGGCGGAAGAAGCCCAAAAGAAGCAGCAGACAGCCCAGGAGGTAAAACGCGCCCAAGAGCGGGCCGAGGAATTGGAGCAGCAAGAGAAATATGACGAAGCGCTTATCTTCCTGAGCGCCTGGCAAGACCAGCCCGGTGTAGGCAGCCAAATCGAGAGGGTCCAGCAAAAGCAAGCAGCGCGCCAGGCGCAAGTAGAAGACTACATTCGTCAAGCCCATGAAGCGGCCGATAAACAAGATTTTTCTACAGCCATCTCCCTATATTATGCTGCCCTGACACTAAACCCTCATGACACTCGCATCCAGGTAGAACGACAGCAAACAGAAGAAGCCCTGCAACTGTGGCAAGAAATTGATGACTTGCTCAAGGAAGCACAAGAGGATTTTCTAAATGGACGTTGGGAGCAGTGTGAACAAAAGTATAGAGAGGCTCTCGAGAAAGATCATGAAGACTGGTTCAAATCGCGCCTTGACGTAGAACAGAAAGATTTTGAAGCAGCGATTCGTAAGGAGAAAGAAGAAAGTCGGAAAACACTCGATGCAGTTATACCGAAAGAAAAGTGGCCCGATAAGCTTGTTGAAGAAATTCGACGGTTCTATAAATTTCCAACCCGCCACTTTTCAACAGATGAATTGCAAAAAGATCAAGATCAATTAGAAAAAGCGGCATCAGATTATCTGGCAGGGCATTATCAGTTTCATTTGTCCTCTTTATTGACTAGGATAGGTGAACGTAAGTTAGAAACCATTTGGTCAGAATTGGCGGGTCAAGTTACAGAAACCATCAATAAATGGAAGCCGATACGAGAGGACAATCTTGTTGACAGCTTTTTGAAGACTGCTAACGCAAGGCAATACGAAGAGGTCATCAATGCACTGGATGAAATGGCTCGCTTGTCATCAGATTTGCGAGAAGCTGCTCAGACCGCGCCACAGATAGATGAAGCTATCACATTTTGTCAGCAGGCTCGTAAAGATAGCCGTTATCTACCCACAGCCATCGCACAAACCCGACAACTTCTACAGGAACGAGAATCGGACACAGTTGTAGCCAGTCTACTCCTTCCCCGCTACGAACGCTTACAGACGCTACAGACGCAGTTAGAAGAATTGCAGCGCTCACGCCTGGAAAAAGAGATAGGCGCAGACTTAATCCTTATTGAACAGTATCTCCATCGAGATGAGATAGTAGAAGCACGGCAACGATTAGATACTGTTGTTGCTAAAGAGCTGACCGACGGAAGCTCAGAACTTGCTCAGTATCACCGCCTAGATCGCTGGTGTCGACGTGTAGAAGATATAAATGCTCGATTAGACAAAGCCGAGAAAGCTTATCATCAGGGGAAATGGCAGAAATTGTATCGCGCTGCAGAGGCAATACGAAAAGCCTATACACAGACAGAAAGCAACCCTGGCGATCATAACAACAATCAGTCAGCTTTTGTTTCCCCGTTTTATGAAAGCAGGATCCAGGAGCTGAAAGAAAATGCTTTAGAGTTACAAAACTTAACCCAAGGGTTAAAACGACTTGATCAATACGACGAGAAACGTTTGCTCCAACCGCAATTCACAAGTGAAGAGCTGGCTACCATCGAACAAGCTGTTGCCAAAGCGTGGGAGGTGGATGCAGAAAGCGAGTACGTGAATCATTATCATCACATATGGCGCAGTATGGTCAATGCTGTTAGTGATGAGATTGCTCAAGTAGAAAAGTTAGAATTAGAGATCGAAGAAGTAGATACAACAAGAAAAGTCAAACATAGACTTGACCAAGCGCTGGAACATACTCTCGTATCGTTTACATTAAAACCAACTAATAACCATGAAGGTCTGGTTGCACGACTGAATCAGCACCAAATTGATTTAGTAAACGCAGGCGAGTTAGAGCGGGCAGCGCATCGTTCAGCCTGGGTAGACCGCTCATACCGTGAGGCCAGCTTAAAGCTGCGCGAAGCAGCCAATTTGGTTTTGGACTTTGCTCCAGCCCTATCAGCAAAGTTTGCTGAAGAAGCTGCCAAGTATGATGAAAAGGAAGCCTATCAACAACCTTTTCTTGAACGAGTTGCTGAAGTAGAGCAACAGGCCAGGGCTGGCCAACTGTTAGAAGCATTGTCCATATGGCAGGAAGCGAATCGTCTCTTCAAACAAATGCCGCCTGATGAGCGCAACGACAAAGCTTTGGAAGAAATTCGTGGGGTGCTGGAAAAAGCGCTATTAAATCGGTTAAGGGTAGCCGCAAAAGCAAAGGACTACAAAACATTGACCGACCTGCTAAGCCAAGACGCGGTTAGTCAGTTTGCCTTTGACGAACGGTCACAGGAGGAAATACAAGTCTACCGGCGTCAGGTAAAGCGTGAGCAGGCGCGTCAATCCTTCATTGACGCCTTGAGCGACGATGATTTGAGTGCTGCCCAGGCTAACTTGATTGACCTGCAAAACTATACCGACCAGAATGACAGAGAAGAGTCCCAGGAATTAACCCGTTGGCGACAACAGTATCAAGCTGGGGAAGCGGTCGCCAGAGCGTATAGATATCGAGATACATTACAAGAACAGGAACTCGTTGGCCAAAGCGTGGAAAGCCTGCGTACGGAGTTGCACGAATTGCGGGAATTAGAGAAGACGCTCCTCTCGCTGCGCGATTTTTACCTGGCTGACCCGCACCGACTTACCTTTATTCTGGAAACGCTTAAGCTGCAGATGGCAATTAAGCAGGCGCAACTGCATGAGAAAGAGGAGAAGTTTGAGCAGGCTGTTACGGCTTACGAGGCTGTGGCTAGGCTAAATCCCGACAATCCTGATTGGATGCGAGCAGCCAACAGAATTAAAGAAACGCTGAAACATTACCAAGCCGCCAAAGAAGCAGGCAACGATCAACTAGAAGAAGCATTGAATCACCTGGCGCAAATTGATCTGGAAAGCCGAAACTGGCCACAAGTAGAGGCGCTTTGTCAAGACTATCTACAAAGAATACGTGAGCAAGGTCAATTAGCGGAAGATATCCATGATTATCAGGAAGCTCTTTATTATTATCAACTGGTACAAAAAATAGAAGTTACCGATGAAGCGTACCCACGTCTCGCGCGGTATCTCAAAAGCCAGTTGAGTGAGCGACGTCGCCAAGCAGGTCTGGCACTCAACGATTACAATATGTCAGCAGACGAATTAACTGCGCTTGTTGAAGAAATACATGAAGCTGCAAAATGGCAAGTTGAAAAACCTGAAGATACAGAAAAATGGGCGTCGCACTTAATCCGGGAATTGACCAGGCATAAAGAAACCATTGAACATGCTGATGAAAATGTAATGCAAGCTCAGGTCACCCTAGAACAGGCGCGAGAAAATGGCGAGTTCCAGCGGGTATTTGATGCCTTCGAGGGTGTGCCATTGCGCCTCAAGCGACAACGGAATAGGGTGCGAACTGTATATGAAGCGACCGTGACAGACAGAAATCGTTATGAACGCATTCGCAGTGCCATCAGTGAATTTGAGGGAAGCGCCAAAAAATTGGGAGACATGGACAAGTTGGAGAACGTATTGAGCGAGCAAGACATTGAACAACGGCTGCAAGTTACACGAGAAGCCTGGGAAATGTTAGGCCGATATATTGCGGAGGCTTGATTGTATTATGACCAACCAAGACACGGCCCAACTTGTACGTATGGAAGTGCGTCAAAAAAACGAAAACAAGAGATTATTGCAAGAAAAATTAGATCAGGCTCAACATAATTTAACGGTAGGTCAAGATAATACAAGTAAAACAAAAGAGTTTCTTGATAGCGAATCGTTTGCAGAGGCTGCCGCCCTGGCCTCACAAAATCTCGATATTATTAACCGTGCCCGGTTGGCTATCACTGAAATCGAACAAAGCGAAAAGTTAAGCAATGAGGCCCGTGAAATAGAAAGAGAGGCAATGCGTCTGGCAATCGAAGTCGAAACTACTCTTATTACTGTGGAACAACAGGAGATCCAGGCGCGGATATACCGTGATGCCTTGCGTGATTATGGGGATGAGTTGAATACGGCCATAGAATATCGCCACTGGTCACTAGCTTATGCCTATTGTCAACATGCGTCACAATTAGCGCCGAACAATAGTTGGTTTCAACAGAAAAATCAAGAAATATCAGAGTACTCCTCCAAACAAAAAGGACACATTAGTCCAAATTTTAGGAGTGGACTGTTACTCGTGTTTCTTATCTCTTTAATTTCTGTTGCCTTATTCTATGTTTTTTGGCAACAACTAGAACCATCCTTTGTTCCGCCTTACCGGCATACTTTAACGACGACCACAGCACTCGCTTCGTTCCCATTGTCATTCTCAGATAACAGCTTCAGCGCTGGCCAAACAAGTTGATAACCCTACTACGATTATATCCGAGGGAGTAATTAGCCATGAGATTTGCAGTTCTTTCCGATATTCACGCAAACCTGCCTGCATTACAAGTGGTTTTGGATCATGCTGTGCAACATCGCGTTGATCAATACCTGTTCATTGGCGATTTAGTGGTATATGGTCCTCATCCCAATGAATGTGTAGAAAGATTATATGACTTAATGGCGGATAGTTGGCAAACTCACGCGATCGCTGGCAATAATGATAGTGCAGTTGCTTGCAAATTAGATCCCCAGGAAGCTGCCACAAATATACCCGCCCAAAAAAGTTACGAATGGACCCTGGGGGCGATTACCCCGCAAAACCTGAAGCGCGTAGAAAGTTTACCAGGTGCATTAGAACCAGATCAGGCTAAGCCAATCATTGCTTCTGAGCAGATCACCATATTTCACGGCACAATCGCCGATCCAATTGGTCGCTCTATGTATATGGAACAGGATGATTTTACTATCAAGAATTCACTGCGACGCCTACCGACAAGCATAGGTATTTATGGACATACGCACAAGCCAGCGATTTACCGGGCCAAACCTAAATCAGAAACCGATCTCTTTTTTAGTTACACAAGAATATTGCCAGACTATAACTCGGATGGAACATTCTTATATTCTTTTGCTGATTTAGAGGTTGGCGAGCGACTTCTCATTAACTCTGGTAGTGTTGGACAACCTCGCGACAATAATCCAAAAGTTGCCTATGTAATCGTTGACGAGATGAGGAAGACAGCTGATTTTTTCCGCCTCGAATACGATATTGCATCAGTTCAGGAAGACATGTATAAGTTTGGTTTGCCGGAAAATCATATCAACCGTTTAGCTGAAGGTAGGTAAGGCATCTTCCAAAAAATAATCAAGGGTTTTGAGGGGTGAGGGGTCGGATTTGAACAAACCATTTTTCAAGTCCTTCCTCCCGCTCAAACCGTTCTTCAAGTAAAGTCATTGCTTTCAGACTCAGCTTTTTTCCTGTCTCATAAATGCCAGTAACCAAGTTGATTGTCGGTTCAATTTTCTGCCAGGTCATTAATTGAGTGAAGCCCAGTACGGCTTCCACGCTGTCTAATAGAGAACCATTCCAATGCTGTTCTAAAGCACTCCATACTCGTTCGATAGGATTGTACTTGCTGTGATAGGGCGGATAGTAGGCTAAGCGAATGGTCAAATCAGTCTCATCAGCAAATTGTGTCATTCTATACATGAATTGTGTCCGTCGGCTATGATTTTCGGGGCCATTATCCTGATACAACAAAAGCGTTTGCACTTGGGGCTGTTCCATCTGAATCTGTTGCCAACAATCAGCGATGCAATCGGAAATGAAATCACTTGTCACACGCCCTTGGGTGCAATAGAGATAGAGCCGATGGTGGTCGGGCAGAAGAATACCATAAGGGGTCATCGTTTCTTTGGCTTGGAAATCATGGTCAGCCGCCTTAATGACGAGGCGGCTCTTCCCTTTGCGACTAAATTCACCTATTTTGACCGTTGCTTTGGCATCTAGTACCGTAACTTTCTAAAAATGAGGGGTGAGGTTATCCTTGAGGAATGGAAAAAATCTATCATGTTGACCTTACACCTAAACAAAGAAAGCATTTGGAGAAAATAGTGTGCGTGGGCAGCAATAAAGCAAAAGTGATTACCCGCGCTCACATTCTCTTAAAAAGCGACGAAGGTAAAACGGACAAAGAAATTGCCGCGCTGTTATATATTGGTGAAGAAACTGTACGCCGAACACGGCAGCGTTTTTGGCATGACGGTATGGAAATGGCGTTGAATGGCAATCCATACCCGCCGTCCGAACCAAAATTAACGGATGAACAAGAAGCATATTTGGTGGCGTTAGCCTGCAGCGACCCACCGGAAGGATACGCCCAGTGGACAATTGAGTTGCTGACCGAAAAGATGATCGCTGAGGGCATTGTGATGTCCATTAGTCGAGAAAAGGTACGGCTAACCTTAAAAAAAACAACCTCAAGCCCTGGCTGATAAAAAGTTGGTGTATTGTCACGATTACGCCCTTGTTCATCAGACGAATGGAAGCGATTTTGGCTTTATACCGGCAAGAATACGACCCCAAACGTCCAACGGTTTGTTTTGATGAAGCCAGTTATCAATTGTTGGGTCATGTACGCGACCCTATTCTGGTAAAGCCAGGTGTGTTGGCTAAACAAGATTCAGAATATAAACGCAATGGTACTCGGAACTTGTTTATGATTGTCGAGCCTAAAGCTGGCAAGCGAACAGTACTCATAACTCGCCAGCGCAAAAAACAAGATTTTGCTTATGCGATGCGCTATTTAGTTGACATTTTATACCCTGATGCAGACTGCATTGATGTCGTCATGGACAATCTCAACACGCACAACACCGCTGTTTTAATAGAAGTTTTCGGTAAAGTAGAAGCAGATCGAATTACCAACCGCCTTTGCTTTCATTACACACCGCCGCACGGTTCATGGCTTAACATGGCTGAAATCGAGATTGGCATTATGCGACACCAATGCTTGCGCCGTCGTCTGGCCGATGAATGGACATTGCAAGCCGAACTAATGTCTTGGGAAATGCACAGCAATGACGCTTGTCGCAAAATTCATTGGGGATTCACCGTTGAAGATGCTCGTCGCGTTTTCAAAGAGTATTACCCCTCAAAATTAGAAAGTTGAGGTAATAGATGTTTAATATAGGCTCGTGCCCGACGGGTCTCGGGCATTCACGTGTAAAAAGCTTGTTGTCATCTTCTTACCCAAGTATGTCGTTAAGCAATCTCGGGCAACGGCCGTTTACCTTCCTATCAATGGGCGGTTGGATAAATCGTATCATCTTTCCATTTAACGGTAACTCGGCGATTTCCAACCAGGATGGCAATATCTTTCATTTGTTCGGCTGTTTCTAAATCCTCCGGCAAATCGACAACCAGTTGGTTATCGACAATTTCTTCTTGTTGCCAGCATAGACCCCAAAGGTCACCAAAGACCTTTGGGGTCTGCGTTTTACTACCTTTCTTACTTGGTAAATTTGAACAATGCTGTGTGCTCGAAGCCCGCGCCTTCGCCTAGATTGAGCTTAAGCGTCTTGCACGAGTTGGCATAAGTTTTTGGTGTTTTCCAGTTGAACTGGTAATTGCCATCGCCCAGGTTCTGCAAGCCAGACGAGCCAGAGCCGTACTCATCAATGCCGTCTTCAGTTATTCCCAGGTCGCAGGCCAGGGATGATACCGAGACCGTCACACCTGACAGGTTCGTCACCGGGGCACCATTGGCGTCCGTAACGCGCCACTTAAGCGGAATGGTCTGCCCTGCTTTGGCTACGTTAAGTGTTGACCCCATATCCACTGGCGAGAAGAAACCCGTGAAGTTGTAGACAACGTTGTACGAAACGGCCGTACTGTTTGAATTGCCAGCATTGTCGGCCGCGTTCACGGTGAAGGCCTTCACGCCAACAGAGGACGTGTTAACGGCGCTGCCATCTGGCACGGTCCCAGCACAGGAACTCAAGCCGGAACCACCCTCTTCATCCTGACAGGCATAGTCGGCGATGACGGATTGATTAAGCAAATAGGTTGCACCGTTGGCCGGCGTTGTGAGGCTAATCGTTGGCGCTGTGGTATCTACTGCCAGAGTACATGCTGTTGCTCCCCCTTCGGATGTATAGCCAATTGGGCACGGAATCTGCTCTACAGCGCCGCTTATATCTACATAGTAGCCCGGTTCAGCCAAGATGCACGATGTGGCGTTGGCGTTGGGCTGGTAGGAGCCAGGCTGGCAGGCGGTCTGTGCTATCAAACCGGCCGCCGCTACGTAGTTACCCGGTTCGGCCGTCAGGCAGAGGAGTGAACCGGTATGGGGCTGGTAACTGCCAGGCGCGCACGGTATAGCCGCTACGGCCCCGCTGACATTCACATACGTTCCGGCAGGAGCAGCGAAACAACTGACGGCGCCGCTGTTTGGCTGATAATAACCAGGGGGACAGGCAATCTGTGCCGTTGCGCCAGCGTTGGGCACATAATAACCGGGATCGGCATCCACACAGCCGCTGCCGTTATCATATTGCCCGACCGGGCATGGTTCCGGGGCAGTTTGTACGATAGCCAGGCTGTGGTACACCCCAGCGGCGATGGCAGTCACGCCCGTCAGCCCGTCAGGTAGGGCCGCCTGCCCATAATAGTTCCAACCCCAAGCGACCACCGTGCCGTCGCTCTTCAGCGCTAGGCTGTGGTACCTACCAGCGGCGATGGCGGTCACGCCCGTCAGCCCGGCGGGAACATTAACCTGGCCCTCGCTGTTAGCCCCCCAGCCCACCACCGTGCCGTCGCTCTTCAGCGCCAAGTTGCTGTTATGACCGACGGAAATGGCGATCACACCCGTCAACCCGGCGGGAACATTGGTCTGGAAATTGCCGTTATACCCCCAGGCGACCACCGTGCCGTCGCCCTTCAGCGCCAGGCTGTGTAAGCTACCGTCTGCGATGGCAGTCACGCCCGTCAGCCCGGCGGGAACATCGTTCTGTCCAAAGTTCCAACCCCAAGCGACCACCGTACCGTCGCTCTTCAGTGCCATGCTGTGGTGGGCAGCGGCGGCGATAGCAGTCACACCCGTCAATCCGTCAGGGACAGTGCTCTGCCCATAATAGTTCCAACCCCAGGCGACCACTGTCCCGTCGCTCTTCAGCGCCAGACTGTGGTCAGTCCCAGCGGCGATGGCAACTACGCCTGTCAGTCCATCAGGGATGGTAGCCTTCCCATAGGTGTTATCACCCCAGCCCACCACCGTGCCGTCGCTCTTCAGGGCCAGGTTGTGAAGGTGAGTGCCGACGATGGCGGTAACGTCCGACAACCCGGCGGGAACATTGGTCTGGCCATGGGTGTTCCCACCCCAGGCAACCACCGTGCCGGGTGTAGCTGCATAGGCAGGGACGTTTCCACTTGCGGCCAGGATTCCGACCAGCATTACAATCAGCAGGGTCAGGCTTAGGCTGAAGCGGGTGGTCTTTTGAATCAATTGTTTCATGTCTATTTTTCTCCTTGAGTGTTGTTTTCAGCGCTGGCCGTTGGCGGGCGCGCCAGAAATCCGACAAAATGGGTAATGTCCGTAAAATAAATCATGGGTGACTGTTCCTTCACCTCCTCCAGGCTGATGCGGCAGAGGTCTGTACCCTCTTTCCACCACAGCCGCAGCAAATAGGATTTGTAGATTGATTTACCTTTCGTCATAATTACTTCTTCTCGATCTGGCCCATTCATCATGGTGCATTCATCACAGTATGGCGTTGCATCATTACTTCATCATTACTTAGCGGCTGATTCGCCGCAGTAATTGGAGGTTCCTGGTTTTTGACCATGACGCTGCGGATTTCGTTCTTCGGCGGTTATCGCGTCTCACAGGGCGCCGCGGGCGAGGGCTTCACGTCGCAGCGTAAGGTAATGGGTCTGCTGGCCTTCCTGGCCCTGGAAGCGGCCCAGGTTCACAGCCGCGAGTTCCTGATGGGGCTGTTCTGGCCGGAACTGCCCGAAGCCGACGCCCGCAATAACCTGCGCGTATCCCTGGCCCGGCTGCGCAAGTCGCTTGATGAAGGACTGGCGACGGAATCCCCGCTCATCGCTTCTCGCACTGACGTCGGCTTCCGCCTGAGTACGGCCGTCGCCATGGATGTGGCTAGCTTTGAATCGCTGCTGGCCCAGACCGAAGCTCATGCCCACGCCGGGCGGCCGGACTGTCCCACCTGCCGCGAGAAACTGGCTGCGGCCGCTGCCCTGTACCGCGGTCCCCTGCTGCAAGGCTTCTACCTCGACGATTGCCCGGCCTTTGAGGAATGGCTCTTTGTGCGCCGCGAAAGGCTTCTGCTGCAGGCAATGGAGGTGCTGGAGGATCTGGCCCAGGGGCTGGAAAAGAACGGCCGTTACCCGGAAGCCACTACTTATACCCGGCGTCAGCTCGAACAGGACGCGCTTTATGACAGCGCCCAGTCTCGCTTGCTGCGCCTCCTGGCCTATCAGGACCAGCACAATGTCGCCTTGCAGCAGTACCAGGTATTCCGGACAACCTTACGCAATGAGCTTGGCATCGAGCCGAGCGTCGAACTCATCCAACTGGCGCAGCAGATTCAGGACCGCAGCCTACCCGCGCCTGGGGCGGCCCGTGCGCCGGAAAGCGCCATCCATCGCCACAATCTGCCCGAGAACCTGACGCCATTTTTCGGGCGGGAGTCGGAACTGGCGGAATTAGCGCAACGCCTGGCTCAACCCGATTACCGGCTCATCACCCTGGTCGGACCGGGCGGCGCCGGTAAGACGCGGCTTTCCCTGGAGGCGGCGCGGGCCAACCTGCACCGTTTCCCCGATGGCACGTTTTTCATTTCGCTGGCGGGCGTCGAAAGGGTTGAGAACGTCCCGGCGGCCGTGGCCGACGTCCTCGGCCTCCTGGGAGCTACGTCGCAGGCGCCGGAGGAGCAACTCATTCAGTACCTGTTAGCCAGGAAGATGTTGTTGATAGTGGACAACCTGGAACATCTGATGGATGCCGTTGATGTCCTGCTGGCGATCCTCCGCCGCTGCCCCGGCATCGTCTTGCTGGTAACGTCGCGGCAGCGGCTTGACGTTCAGGCGGAGGATCTGTTCCGGCTGCGTGGGCTGCCGGTGCCCGTGCCCGTGCCAGAGCAGATTGAACAGGCCGGCAGCTTCGACGCTGTCCGCCTCTTCTGCGACCGGGCCCACCGGGTGGAGAAGTCGTTCAAGCTGACAGTGGACAACCGGGGCGATGTCAGCGCCATCTGCCGTCTCGTCGAAGGATTGCCGCTAGCGCTTGAACTGGCGGCCAGTTGGATCCGGGACCTTTCGCCGGCCGAGCTGGCGCAGGTGATCGCTGAGAATGTAGACCGCCTGCGCACAACGATGCGCGACGTGGCCCCACAGCATCGCAGCATCCGGGCCGTTTTTGATTACTCGTGGCGGCTGCTCACCGCTGAGGAGCAACTGCTCCTGGCCCGGCTGTCCGTCTTTCGTGGCGGCTTCACGCAAGAAGCGGCCAACCTGGTGGCGGCGGCAACGCCTACCGGCCTGACCGGCTTGCGCTATCGTTCGCTTATCCGGCAGTCGGGAAGCACCCGCTTTGACATGCACGAGCTCACGCGCCAGTTTGCCGCGGAGGAGTTACTGGAGATGGGCAAAAACGTTGCCACCCACGGCTTTCGCCAGCACGCCGACACCTTCACGAATCTTGTTGCAACCCAGGTGGAAGCGTTACACGGGCGCCACCCGCAGGAAGCCGTCAAGATCATCCAGCAAGACCTGGATAATGTGCGGCAGGCGTGGCTTTGGGCGGTTGGGGACGGCATTTGGCCAGCGATCCGGGCCAGCGTTATCGGGCTGTCCCGTTTTTACCAGGCTGTCGGCCTGCTGGCAGAGGGAGAGCAAATGATCGGGCAGGCGCTGGTGGCCGGGCGCGCGGAGGACGATGCCGCACTCGCCAGGGAACTGTCGCTGCAGATAGACTTGCTTCTGGAACAGACCAGGCTCTTCATTCAGCAGGGAAAACTGGGCGATGCACTCCTTCAGGCAGAGACGGCCGTGAACCTTGCCCAAGAGTTAGGCGATTCGGTTCGTCGTGGCCGTGGACTCATGCTGCTGGGAAATGCCCATGCCAAGAACGGTGCGTTGCGGAAGAGTGTGCAATATCTGGAGGCCAGCCTGACTGAAGCAAGACGTGGACAAGATCTGGCGTTGGAAGGCGAAACCCTTCGTTACCTCGGCACAACCATACAAAGTATGGAGGAGAGAGTGCAAGGGAATCTTTACATGCAACAAGCCTTAGCGATCAGCCGCGAGGTCGGCGACCGGATACAGGAGCAAGCTATCCTGCTCTATATGGGGGTCAACGAGATTGAGGCGCAGAATTACCTGGCCGGCCGCCAGTATCTTGAAGAAGCGCTGCCGATGCTCCAGGCTACGGGTAACCGACCTCTTGAATCACGGATCCAGAATGCCCTGGGCTTCGTCAACGCCGCTTTGGGCCAGTTGGAAAAAGCCCTGTCCTACCATGAGCGCTCGCGCCACATCTCCCACGACATTGGCGACCTTTTACAGGAGAGTCACGCCTGCCATAATCTGTGTACGGTCAGTCGCAAGTTGGGGCGGCTGGAAGCGGCCGAGCAGCACGGCCGGGAGGCCCTGCGGCTGGCCTTGCACTTCGACCTGGCCGAACCTATTGCTTATGCCTGGTTACACCTGGGCTATGTCTTCCACGACCAGGGAGATTTCAAATCTGCTGCAGAGGCGTTCATCCAATCGCGGGATATCTGGCGAACGCACGAGCGATGGGGATTGATGATTGAAGCGACGGCCGGTCTGGCCATTTCGCTCTGGCAGCAACGGGAGACGGCCGCTGCCCTGTCTCAGGTTGAGGAAGTGCTTGATTTCCTGGCAGACCAACCCCTGCAAGGGGTGGATGAGCCGACACAAATCTACCTGAACTGTTATCGTGTGCTACATGGGAATGGGGAGGGCCGTGCGGATGCACTGTTACGGCAGGCGTATGATCGGTTGCAGGTGGTCGCCGACAAGATAGACGATTCAGCCCTTCGTACTGCATTTTGGCAGAATATACCGGCCCACCGCGCGCTTCTTCAATGGTATACCCAAACTATTAACAAGGGCAATGTGTCGCTTTGAAATGATTTTTTCGTTCATCCAGGTAAAGCTTATGGGCTCAACCACCGGTAATTTCTCTCATGACGGCCGTTTCACTATTGGCGATAATATCAGCTTCGATTTCAGCCTGGTTGAGATGATAGTAAGCCAGGGCAGTATAGACATCGGCCAACGTCAGGTTCATTTCACCAGCAATTTCTTCGGCTGATAAACCCATGCTTGTTTCTAACCAGAAACTTGCGACCTGGCCCTGTTGGATAGAAAATGTGAGCGTGATATTGGCTTGGAAAACGGCCGTTATGCCCAACAGCAGCTTTACCTAGTACCTCAACTTTCTAATTTTGAGGGGTAATACTCTTTGAAAACGCGACGAGCATCTTCAACGGTGAATCCCCAATGAATTTTGCGACAAGCGTCATTGCTGTGCATTTCCCAAGACATTAGTTCGGCTTGCAATGTCCATTCATCGGCCAGACGACGGCGCAAGCATTGGTGTCGCATAATGCCAATCTCGATTTCAGCCATGTTAAGCCATGAACCGTGCGGCGGTGTGTAATGAAAGCAAAGGCGGTTGGTAATTCGATCTGCTTCTACTTTACCGAAAACTTCTATTAAAACAGCGGTGTTGTGCGTGTTGAGATTGTCCATGACGACATCAATGCAGTCTGCATCAGGGTATAAAATGTCAACTAAATAGCGCATCGCATAAGCAAAATCTTGTTTTTTGCGCTGGCGAGTTATGAGTACTGTTCGCTTGCCAGCTTTAGGCTCGACAATCATAAACAAGTTCCGAGTACCATTGCGTTTATATTCTGAATCTTGTTTAGCCAACACACCTGGCTTTACCAGAATAGGGTCGCGTACATGACCCAACAATTGATAACTGGCTTCATCAAAACAAACCGTTGGACGTTTGGGGTCGTATTCTTGCCGGTATAAAGCCAAAATCGCTTCCATTCGTCTGATGAACAAGGGCGTAATCGACAATACACCAACTTTTTATCAGCCAGGGCTTGAGGTTGTTGTTTTTAAGGTTAGCCGTACCTTTTCTCGACTAATGGACATCACAATGCCCTCAGCGATCATCTTTTCGGTCAGCAACTCAATTGTCCACTGGGCGTATCCTTCCGGTGGGTCGCTGCAGGCTAACGCCACCAAATATGCTTCTTGTTCATCCGTTAATTTTGGTTCGGACGGCGGGTATGGATTGCCATTCAACGCCATTTCCATACCGTCATGCCAAAAACGCTGCCGTGTTCGGCGTACAGTTTCTTCACCAATATATAACAGCGCGGCAATTTCTTTGTCCGTTTTACCTTCGTCGCTTTTTAAGAGAATGTGAGCGCGGGTAATCACTTTTGCTTTATTGCTGCCCACGCACACTATTTTCTCCAAATGCTTTCTTTGTTTAGGTGTAAGGTCAACATGATAGATTTTTTCCATTCCTCAAGGATAACCTCACCCCTCATTTTTAGAAAGTTACGGTACTATAGGACAAAGAACTCTCAAAATTACTTGAGGGTTCTTTTTGTTTTATAGGTATCAGGGCAGTTTATACCTGAGGGAAAGATTCCAACATTATAGGGTAAAGAAACCCAAGTTTTGTAAGAAATATGATGAAAGCAAACTTGATTGTGTCATAGTTCTTCCAGTTTCTGTACGGGCGATCGATACCCTTTGCTAACCATCTGGCCTAGAATTTCATTCGCTTCCAATAAGGTCAACGTATCAATTTCAACCAGGCGCAATAAAACGCCTAACGTACCACTGACAGGGATTTTCAATTGGGCTGCCAGTTTACGGGCATCTCGATCATCAGTGAGGATACGGCCGTTTCGTTGGGCAGCCATAGCCAGACAGGCAGCTTCGCCTGCATTCACGCGCATCAACAATTCCTGGAACACCGTTTCTTCTTTAGCTTCCAAGTTGATGACTTCAAGCCAATCCAACCTGGTTTCTGGTACACGACCTCTGGCAATTCCTTCATTAAATTCGTCAATTACTTGTGGTGTGGTTGCGACCTGGCTCCCCAGTGCGATGGTTAACAATTCAATATGACCCACTAACGCAAAGTTCGAAAGAACTGTATTGTCAAGCAGCAGCATCATGGGGTCGGACTATTATCTTCTTGAGAGAACCAGGAACTTAACGCCTGAGCTTCGGCTCGTGCTTCGGCTATGTCAACAGGGCCTATTCGCAGAGGAATGCCCAACTCTATGAAGCGGTCACGCAATTCAAGTTCATGCATACCCAGCATTTCGGCCGCTTTGCCCAGATTGATTTCCTCATCCAAATAAGCACTGACAACCAGTGACCAGGCCAGGTCTGGATTACTTTCAAGCATTCCCTGCAACGCAGTATTAACCAGCTTGGGTTGCTGTTTATGCAATTTGGTTAAGTAGGTAAAAGTCCAGTCTGCTGACCACATCATAGGTTCTGCCATCTAAAGTTTAGAAGATAATTCAACGAGAACAGTATACCATATTTACATCACTGTGAGCTTTCCAAGAACTTCGCTGATGATTCGATAATGATCGGCATGTGATGCCCAAACCACACACCTGTGCCCAATGTTACCTCCAAACCCGTCGCTCCCGCTCTGGGCAAAAGCTAAAAAAGCTCTCGATTTAGTCGAGAGCTTTTTGTTTTCTGCGCGCCACACCCGCTGCGGGTTCCACCCTGAGTCGCTCCCGCCAACCATACTGGGGAAAAACGGCCGTTTCCCCTCACGACAAATTCGCTTTATCAAACCGTCCCGTCAGCGCCGCCCGCCGCGCATAAGCGGCCCAAATTTTCTCCAGACGGCTGGCAAACGTCGTTTCCGTTCCCCGGTAGATGGCTAATTCTGGGACCACGCGACCACAGTTATCATCACGCTTTTGAGGTTGTGGACAACGGCCGTTTTCCCCACCATCCCCAATCAGTTCACCTCTCATCCGTCGCCACCCAATATGCGCCTACGCCCAGGCAGAGCGCCGACCCTACCACGATTACACTAAAAACCGGGAAAACGTAGACAATCAAGACGGGTTGCAGCACAATAATGTCATGGCAAAACGACTCTTTCGCACAACATCCAAACCACAATCGGCAAAATCCGTTCAGTCGCCCCATCATCCACCCACAACCTACCCAGACCAACAAACCTGGCGCAGGATTGTCTTTCAACGCGACCAGATTTTGCGGCAGTTAATAGCTGGCTCAGTGGGAAACGACCCTAATATTGTCACCAGACTTGTCAGCCAATTTGGCGCGTATGAGGTTGGCTATGTTTTACAACGCTACCAAGGACATATCCATACGTCATTTTTGACTGATGAAACGGCCGTTTACCGTCACTATCGCCTCTTATTTGCCCAGTTTGGCGGCAACAGGCCCTTCTTATCCAAACGTGGCTTTGATGAAGCTATCACGAAAGAAACGAAGAATCCCAATCAGCTGCGACGCATGTTGATGGGCATGTCTAACCCAGATGACGTTTTTGAATCGGACCGATTAACACATCTGGGTTATGCCACCGACATAACACCGCGAGACATACCACCCCAACCGATCAACTTTAAAGCGCCGAAGCCAGGCAACTATAGCCCCCTGTTGACGCCTTTATTAAACTTAGGCTGGCAGTTGGACGAAGCCGCCATGAAAATGATGCCCGACTTTTCCCAGGAGGCGCAGTGGCACAGTGTGCTGCCAGAACTGAGCCAAATGGCGGCTGACCCGGGCCTGGTGAATGGCTGGCCGGGGCAGCCGGCTAGTTGGGCGCCTTATCACGCCCTGACCGTGTTAGGGCATTTGCGGGGTACGCTGATTGGGCGCAGATTTATAGACTTGTTAAACGGCAGTCCGGCCAAACATGCCGATCTGAATGCTTATCTGGTTTATGCCTTGGATGAGTTGGGGGACAAAACGGCCGTGCCCGCCATCCGGGCCGCCTTCAACCAAAACCGGGTAAACCGAGACGTCATAGGGCCAGAAAGTATCAAATTACTTGGTGGCGGCCTAGGGTAAATTTTCGCCCGACGCCGACAAACCTCTAAGGCTGTCTGGAAAAGTTTGCCGGTTGGTTAGTTTGCTGGTTGGTTTTCAGCCAACCCTCAAACTGACCAACCATCGAACCTCTCCAGAGAGCCTTAGTAATTACCAGCCATTGAGCAAAGGAGATGTCTCTATGAAGACACCCAAAGTCAATTTTACCCAACTAACCCATGAAGTGGTTCAATCCTCCCCGGAACCGCTGCCGTTCGCTGAAATTATGGCCAGAGTCAATAACATCGCGCCCATTACCACCAAAAACCCCAAAAACACCATCCGCAACGCCATCAGCCAGAGCCAATTGCTCGTGTCTACCGGCGACGGCCGTTTCGGGTGGAAACCTCGCCTGATCAACAACGCCCGCATCCGCCACACCATCCAGGCCGCCGAACTGGCCCAAAACCAGTTGTACTACGACGACGACCTGCGCGATGCCCTTTGCCCAACTTTCTTCGCCAGTCAGAAACACAATGACCGCAGCCCGGTTCAGGTTGCCCTGCCCAATGGGGAAACGGCCGTCTTCTCCATCACCATGTTCTCGCGTGGCATCTGGGGTACGCCGGCCGACGCCACGTTTTGGGGCTGGTTTCACAGCCTCGATGCCGCTGCGGGCGACCATCTGCTCTTTGACGTGGTGGATGGCGAGGCCAAACAATACCGGGTCCTTTTCCAACCTCGCGCCGACCGGGACGAAGCGGTCATTGCCGCGCGCAACCGGGAATTGGTGGCGATTGGTCAGAAATTGATGCAGCAACGGCCGTATGGCCTGGCCGAGTGGGATTTCACCGCCTATTTGCTGGCAACCGGTTTCTACCATCACCCCATCCCACCCGATCCGTTTAACGAACTGTGGCACGAGGGCGTGTTAACCGCCATCCTCTACGGGGATGAACCGCCCACGCCTGAATTCAAACCAGACCCACTGGGCAGCGCCTTTTTCGGCCAACCGGCGCAGACTTACGACTTTGAGAACCCGCCCGATCTGCCCCGCGAATATGATCCCGATTACGGACGTCGCCATGCCCGCCAATCACGCAAAGCCCACACAGGCAGCGTCACTAGCTATCTGCTGCGCGTCAACCATCGCGCCATGCCCGAAGTCTGGCGCGACATCGAACTGGCGGAAGACAACACCCTCGAAGACCTGCACCTGACGATTCAATCTACCTTTCGCTGGATGGATGACCATCTCTATTCTTTTTATTTAAGCGGCGATCAGCAAGACCGTCAGGAGCGAAATCGGCAGCCCCTGGTCCGATACGGCCGTCCACACCCACCAGATTCAGATGGCGCGCCTGAACTTACAAGAGGGCCAGGTCTTTCTCTATCTATTTGACTATGGCGACAACCATGAATTTGATGTGACGGTTCTAACCATCAATCCCCTGGCCCCCAAAGGAGACTATCCACGCATCGCCACCTACCAGGGGATGCCACCGCCGCAATATCCCGACATTGACGAAAAAACGGGCCAAATGAGTTGGGATCCTTACCGGCACTGGCACTCGACCTAAACGCACCTCCTAAAAGTACCGCAACCTTACAGATGGCAAACGTCGCTTCCGTTCCTCTGGAACAATCTTACCGTAACAACAAATTCTTGATCGTTTCGGCGCTGAATTTCGTCAGTTCCTCTGGGTTCATTAAGAATCTCTGGACATCCTCCACCACCCGCGTCCATGCCACTTGCGCCAATCGTGTCTGTACATGCTCGCGCCAATTATCAGATGTAAGGACGCCATTCTCCCAGCCAGATTGAGCCAGAGCATTGTTCAACATGGCGAAGTTGGGCAGCGCCCATTGCGGTTGGCTCAAGTACCAATAAAGGTCATACCAATCACGTCCCTTGACGTATTCCCGCTGCAAAAGAGCATGAAGCTTGCCAGCTAACAAGGATGCTTGGTCATGATGCTGTAAATTAACAGCAACATGATGCTGAACCTGAGTCGTCGCCAGGCTTGCCTGGGCCGGCGGATTCGTATCAATCTCCAGTTTGATGGCCAAAACTTCCGTTTCATGCGGCGACAGGTTCAGCCGGTGAAACAAGCCACGAAAACGAATGAGGGCGCTGTGGACAACATGGCGCTCATTCAGTTTTATCTCGATGTCATATGTTTCGGCCTGCAAATCACGTTGTATGGCGGTCAAATAGCGGCGCAAATCATACTGTTCGCGTTGTCGTTCCAGCGCAAAATCCAGGTCCTCCGAATGGCGCGGCATGTGGTAAAGCAGTCGCAAGGCTGTTCCCCCATGAAAAGCCAGGGGAATCATGGCCCCAGCGTTTTGCAAACTCTGCAAAATCCGCATTTGCAGATATTCGCGCACCATCGCTCTTTGCGCTTCCGGGATAAATGTCTGCTCAATTTGCGCTTTCAGATAGGGGATCACAAGGTCACGTACTCTGTTAATTCCTCGGCCACAACTTGTAAGATGTGCGATAAGGCGCGTTTGAGTTTTGGTTTGTTGGCCCGCTTAACGTAATCGGCCAGTCGGTCAACATCAAGCTGATCCAGATTTTGCAGCCGCAAGGCGCGAATATACCCTTCGCTATCCGCATCGGGCGTCAGGTAGATAAGGTCTAGCAGCGCCTTTTCCGGTGTCGCCAGGTACGCCCATTGTGTTTGTGTTACCTGCCGGTATTCAAAGCCAAAAAACAGCGCTGGTTGAATGTGTTGAAAAGTGAAACGGCCGTAAGGATTTTGCCAGGTACCTGGGCGGCCCGTCGTGACGCTGGTCACGACGGCGACATGCTCCGGGATGAGGTCGTAGTGGGATAAAGCTGTATGCAGGCTGACATAGGAACCACGCGCCAGATGATTGGCGATTAAGTAGCTATGTGGTCGTTCTAAGTGGTAGGGCGAGGCGAGAGTGTACAGCCCGCGCTGTAATTGAATCACCTTTCCGGCGCGCACCCAATCTGCGAGCTGCCGCTGTACCTGCTGGGGGGAATCAGTTCCCGCGTAAAGTTGCCCGCTTTCAAATAAGGGCAAGGAAGCTAATTGGGGCAATACTTGTTGAAAATACATGAGTAGATTGTAGTCAGAATCGTCAATTAATGCAACGAAATTTTTGATTAGGTGACTCCAACCACCCGCAGCATAAGCTGGGAATAAGTCAGATCGCCCACCGGCACCCAGACCACACACCTGCACCTGGAACGGTGTCTAAGCCCGTCGCTCCCGCTCCGGGTAAAAGCCAAAAAAGCTCTCGATTTAGTCGAGAGCTTTTTGTTTTCTGCGTGCCGCACCCGCTGCGGGTTCCACCCTGAGTCGCTCCCGCCAACCATACTGGAGGAAAACGGCCGTTTCCCATGCTGTCTACTATCTGTCATGGACACGCTGCTGAAACGAATTGACCGGGAAGAGCACATCAAACGTGGCTACCAGGTCGTCTGATGCCCTCAAATCAAACGGCACTTCCACCAACGGAGTGCCCGCCACCAACTCCTCCACCGAAGTCACCTGACGCAGAGACCAACTGGTTGCCAGCGCCTGAGAACAATAATCAATAAACCATCAGCGGATAGTGACAGACGGCCGTACTCCTTTGCCTGCGTTTCGGGTTACAATAAGAGCGCTTACCAACCCACCCCCAAGACACAAGGATACCATGATCGACCCCGAAGCCATGTATGACCTCGAATCAGTCAAAATGCCCTACCTGGCAGGACGGCCGTTAAAGCTGTTCGCCTCATTCCTGGCCGGTTCAGCCGGTGGAGCGGCCACCAAAAGCCTGCTCGACAGCGCCGGGATCACCTGGCTGCGCCGCCAGCGGTTCGACGAACCGCCAACCTTCACCCCGCTGGCCGGACGTAACGGCCAACCCCCCGCCAGCGCAGGCATCCCCCCGGCCGAACTGCCCGCGTCAGACCCGCCCGCTGCCCCCGGCTTTCACTTCCCCACGGTCATGGAGTACGCGGCGGCCTACCGCGCCGGCCGCACCACCCCCAGCGCAGTCGCCGAACGCTTCCTGGCCGCCATCGCCGCGGCCGACACAGCGGACCCGCCTTTACGCGCTTTCATCGCCGTGCAGGCGGAAGAGGTGCGGCGGCAGGCGGCTGAAGCCACAGAGAGAATCCGGGGGCAACGGCCGTTAAGCCTGTGGGATGGCGTCCCCGTCGCCGTCAAAGATGAGCTGGACATGCGGCCCTATCCCACCACCGTCGGCACGCGCTTTTTGGGTCGCACCCCCGCCGCCGCCGACGCCACCGTTGTGGCGAAGCTGCGCGGCGCGGGCGCGTTGCTGCTCGGCAAGACCAACATGCACGAGATTGGCATCGGCGTCACCGGCCAGAATCCCCATCACGGCACCCCGCGCAATCCCTACCATCCCGGCCATTACACCGGCGGCAGTTCCAGCGGTTCGGCCGCGGCCGTGGCCGCCGGTCTCTGTCCGGTGGCGATTGGGGCCGATGGCGGCGGCTCCATCCGCATCCCGGCCGCGTTCTGTGGCGTGGTGGGGCTGAAGCCGACCTTTGGCCGCGTCAGCGAACAGGGGGCCTTCCAGTTGGATTGGAGCGTCGCCCACATCGGCCCGCTGGCGGCCAGCGCCACCGACGCGGCGCTGGCCTACGCCCTCCTGGCCGGGCCTGACCCGCATGATCCCATCAGCCAGCAGCAGCCAACCCCGACGCTCTTGGGCTGGGACAATCTGGATTTGCGCGGCCTGACCCTGGGCGTCTTCTGGCCCTGGTTCCGTCACGCCACGCCCGATGTGGTGGCCGCCTGCGAAGCGCTGCTCGACCGCTTCGTCGGCATGGGCGCGGCCGTGCGCGAGGTGGCGATTCCCGATTTGCAGGCCGGGCGAGTGGCCCACACCCTCACCATTGCCAGCGAAATGATGCAGGCAATGAGCGCCACCTATGCCGACCATGAGCGGGAACATGGGCTGGATGTGCGCGTCAATCTGGCGCTGGCCCGCCGCTTTCTCGCCACCGATTATGTGCTGGCGCAGCGCGTGCGCACGCGGCTTATCCACAATTTCAACCAGGTATTGGCCGAGGTGGATGTCATCGTGACGCCGGCGACCGGGCTGCCCGCGCCGCCCATTCCGGCCGCCGCTCTGCCGGATGGCGACTCGGACCTGACGACGTTGGCGGAAATCATGCGGTATGCCTCGCCCGCCAACTTCACCGGACATCCGGCCATTGCTTTCCCGGCCGGGTACAGCGCCGCCGGTTTACCCATCGGGATGCAGGCGATGGGCCGCCACTGGCAGGAGGCTACGCTGCTGCGGCTGGCCCTGGCGGCTGAACGGGTGGTGGAACGCCATCAGCCGCAGGTTTTCTTTGATTTGGGCGGCTAAGTTTATCTCCCCCAGCATTTCATCACTGCCTTCATCGGAAATCATAAGCCTGCTAGAAGTCCTCCGATAACACTTCCTGGATGATTTCCCTTGCCCGCCCTCCATGATAAACTGCTTGAGTAGCGAGTTCGTCCACTGTCGTCAACCCTCTGTTCAGCGCCTCTGTAATAGCTTGGGCGATATGCTCTTTGGCCAGCCCGGCAATGGCTACGTCGGCAATGGTACGAGCGACCGTTGTCACCGGTAATCCCTGCCGATTGGTCACATCTTCTGGGCGTAACTGATTGGTATGCAGACGCAGCCCCGGCCGTCGCCTGGAGGCAGTGCGGGGGATGATCACGTGGATTTCCCCTGGCAGCACATCCGACAGGTTATAAAGGGTCAAAGCGCTCTCATGAGAAATCACCGAGTGGGGGCCTGTCCTCAACCAGGCCACAAATAAATCTTCATGGTCTGAGCCAGGAAAATGGGTCAAACGATAAACACCGCGCACAATGCGCAGGAACCGGCCACGCTTCACATTGTCCGAAAGGCGCTCCCAAGAGAACCCATGCCTTCTCGCCTGAGCCGCCGTGAAATAACCAGCCTGGCTTTCGGCCGTTTCATAGAGAAGATTGTAATCCGGCTCGTCGTTCATTGTGCATAACCTTAGGATATACCGAAGGATTTGCACACATTATCTGTTGTTTTGGCAGATTTGTCCAACAAGAGAAACCGCACAACATGCTGCCTGCACCATCCCACCTCTTTCCCACTCTCAATGACACCGGAAACAAAACACCTGCTCAAATTCCCCGGTATAAGCTGTGACCGATGTAGGGAACGGCCGTTCACCACAACCCACATCAATTTTGGGACCTGTCAACCCCGCGAGTTCCCCAAGGCCCTACTCCTTTTCCACCTTGGCCGCTAACTCCTGGCGCAGGGCGCGGTGACGGGGATAGCGGTCGAGTACTCCCTGGTAAAACTGCTTAAATTCGGCTTCTCGTCCATCATAAACAGCGATTTCGCCCAACAAGGCGCAGTAGTAAGCGGCCGTTGCATAGGTTTTTCGGCCGTTATCAATGTGCAATTGCATCACGTTTCGGTACAAGTTCTCGGCGTGGGCAACGGCCGTTTTTCTATCAATGGCCAGCGTGGGCGGCAGATAATCGCGTAGAAATAACACCGGGTTATTCACCTTTGGCGACAGCCTTTAGTATGTGGCTGATTATGATAAAATTCCCCTTGTGTTGCAAGAAAAACGAAGATCGAGTCTATCTTTCTGGTACACGACCTCTGGCAATTCCTTCATTAAATTCGTCAATTACTTGCGGTGTGGTGGCGACCTGGCTCCCCAATGCCTTGGTTAACAGTTCAATGCGACCCGTTAACGCAAAGTTGGAGAGAACTGTATTGTCCAGCAGCAGCATCATGGGGTCTGGGCACTATTCTTCTTGAGAGAACCAGGAACTTAATGCTTGGGCTTCAGCTTTGTCGGCCGGGCCTAACTGCAAAGGAATGCCCAACTCTATGAAACGGTCACGCAATCCAAGTTCATGCATATCCAAACCACACACCTGTGACCAGAGATGCCTCCTAGCCCGTCGCTCCCATCGCTCCCGCTCTGGGCACAGAGCGGTTAAAGCTCTCGATTTAGTCGAGAGCTTTTTGCTTTCTAGCTGCCCCACCCGCTGCGCGTCCACCGCGAGTCGCTCCCGCCAACTCTTTAACGAAATTGAGACAAACAAGCCAACAAGCCTCTAGCCAATCCAGGCGAATTGCAGCACAATAGAATGAAAGCAATGGGTCTCCACTTTAATGGGTCATGACAGCACGGCTGTCATTAAAAAACGCTATGCACGTTCTCCATCTTCACTGGCTCACGCCAACAACACCAGAGGAAAACGGCCGTTCCATCTTCTGGCTAGAAACGGCCGCTGCTCCCCAACCCAGCCGCAACCGGCGCAAAAAAGCGGCCCAACCCCATCCCTTCGCCGCCGATAGAGACGGGCTGCGCGGTTTGTTAACGGCCGTGCGCCTGCGCGGCAAGCTGCCTATCCAAACCCTCGCCCTCTGGCTGCCCACCAACCGCTTCGGGCCAATTCCCTCGCCAGACCTGCTGCACGATTGGGAACCCGACGACAATCCGCCCGATTTGCTGCCCTGGCAGGTCATCGGCGGCATACTAGACGCCGCCCAAACCCTGCGCCTCCTCACCTGGCTGCACCAGAACGAAATGCCCGCGCCCTACCGCTTGGGGGTAGACGGCCGTTTCTGGCACACCGCCTACACCTTCACCCTCGAACTCCTGGCGCAGCAGCTCATCCGCCCCACGCTGATTGCCCAGCGCGACGCGAAAGCCATGCGCTACGAAGCCCGCTGGCAGCCCTTGCTCGATGGCGAAGCCGAAGCCCACCGCGCCGCGCAACTGGCCGCCGCCATGCCCGCCATCTGCCGCGCCGACGCCGCCAACCCCGACGAAACCATCCCGCCCCGCGCCATTTTAGACAGCTTCCTCAACCACCTGGCCGACGCCGCCATGCGCGATTGGGCGACCAAACAAGAGCTTTTCCTGCCCACCGCCGCCGACCCGGCCGCCGCCTGGGTGCGGGCGCTCTTCGCCGCCGACCCGACCGTGCAGGCCAGCGCCGGGCAGATGCAGCACTTCACCGGCAGCTTCCGCGCCTGGGAACGCGCCCTGACCATCGCCGGCGACAAACAGTACCGTGTCGCCCTGCGCCTGGAAGCGCCCGCCCAGCAAGAAACCACGCGCCGCAAAAAAGGGGAAGACGCCTGGCAGCTTCACTACCTGCTGCAAGCCCGCGACGACGCCAGCCTGCTCGTGCCGGCCGCCGAAGTGTGGAAAACGAAAGGCAGCGTGCTGCCAGCATTGGACCGCCAATTCGACAAGCCGCAGGAGCGGCTGCTCACCGGCCTAGGCTACGCCGCCCGCTTCTTTAAGCCGATTGAGCGCAGTTTACAGCAGCGCAGCCCGGCCGGGATGAGTCTGACGGGCGACGAAGCCTACGCCTTTTTGCGCCAATGCGCGCCGCAGTTGCAGCGCGCCGGATTTGGCCTGCTGGTGCCCCCCTGGTGGAACAAACCGGGCACGCGATTGGGCGTGCGCCTGAAGTTGGGCAGCACCTCGAAGTTGACGGGACAAACGGCCGTTGCCACCGGCCACATGAACCTGGAAAAGCTCGTCAACTATCGCTGGCAGCTTTCCCTGGGCGATACCGAATTGACCCGCGAGGAGTTTGACGCCCTGGTGGCCCTCAAATCCCCCCTGGTGCAAATTCGCGGCCAATGGGTGCAGCTAGACCCGGAGCAAATCGAGGCCGCCATCCGCTTTTGGGAGCAGCAAGGCATGGAGGGCACGCTCTCATTGCCGGAGGCGATGAAGCTGGGCTTAAGCGCCGAAGAGCAGCAGCGCAATGGCCTGCCGGTGGATGGCGTGGAGTTGGATGATTGGCTGCAAAGCTGGCTGAATCGCTTGCAAGGGGAGGAAAAGCTGGCGATGCTGCCCATGCCGGAAGGATTGCGGGCGACGTTACGGCCGTATCAACAATATGGCTACTCCTGGCTCCACTTCGCTCGCCGCTGGGGCTTGGGCGTCATCCTGGCGGACGACATGGGATTGGGCAAGTGCGTAGCCCCTGACACACAAATTCTTGTAAACGGAACATTACTGACAGCCGAAAAGGTTTGGCAAACCTTTGCCACGGAGACAACATTTGATGGCGAGGGATACTGGGCTGAACCAGACCAATCTCTCATTGTCAACTCGATGGATAACGACACAGGCAAAATCGTGTCGTCCCCAATAACAAAGCTATATCGTCAAGCGATTCGAGAGCCTATGCAGCGGATTGTGTTAGAGGATGGATCGACAATAACCATCACTTGTCGCCACCAGTTATGGACACCTTCTGGCTGGACTAACCACTTTCAATTGGGCGACTATGTGGGCGTTCCAGCCAAACTGCCCTGGGATGGCAATGCAGTTTCCCCGTCATTGGTACAATTTCTGGCCTGGCAAATCGCCGAGGGATATGAACTAAAAGAGCGTGCGACTGTCCACATTACCCAAAAGGAGATAAGTCGCTTAAACGAGTTAGAAGTATGCCTGCAACAGATTGCCCAACAATTTGCTCTGGAGATTAACCAACCTAAAATTCATGAACCATCTGCAAAATCTCCCTATTTAACGCTGAATAGCCGCGCATATCAATCCTTTTTGGAAGCTAACGGATATGAATGGGGGCATAAGTCGGCCGGAAAGAAAATTCCACCGTTTATCATGCAGGCCGACAGTACGGCCGTTGCTCTGTTCCTGAAACATTTCTTTGAGGCAGAAGGTTCCGTTTCCTTGAAAATGCGTACAGTTGAGATAAGTTCAGCCTCCCAAGAACTGGTAATGCAACTGGCTGTTTTGTTACGCCGTTTTGGCGTGTGGTTACGCATAAACGCCAGACAAAAAAGAGCCACAAATGGCAGTGGCATCTATCAGACGTATTACGTAGGCACATTTGGCGGTCATAGTGCCCGGCTGTTTCAGCAAAGCATCGGGTTTTTAAGCGAAAAGAAGCAGAAAAAACTAGGCCAGATTTGCCAGGGAGCAAGCAATACGAATGTTGAGGGGGTTCCGGCATCGCATTTGATTGCTCGTTTAGTGCAGGAGACGAAACTGCCACTACGCCCTTTAGGAATGTATAACACGGTGTACGTGAATGGAACACAAGAATTCTCCAGAGAAAGTCTGAACCGGGTTGTCACCAATTTGAATCGTGTCATTACGGGAGAGTCGCTAGCAGCGTACCAACAAAAACCACGATCTAAATGGACTGAGCAGACCCTGGCTGCGTATAAAGAACTGGATGATGAAGTTTTATCTGAGTACAGTGCCCGGCTACAACGTTTCTTGAATGAGGAAGTCTTTTATTGTCGGGTGAAGCGCGTTGAGCAAATTGATTATGAAGGGTGGGTGTATGATTTTGAAGTTGCTCATCATCACAACTTTGTGGCGAACAATATGATTTGCCACAACACGGTTCAGACGCTCTCCCTTATCCAGCAATTAAAGGAAGAAACTGAAAGCCTGCCCGCGCCGATTTTGCTCATCTGCCCCACCTCCGTTGTCACCAACTGGGAATTGGAGCAACGCAAATTCACCCCCGGCTTGCGGGTGATGGTCCACCAGGGCGGCGACCGGCTGCGCGAAGCGGAATTCGTGGCCGCCGCGCAGGCCAGCGACATGGTGCTGACCAGTTACGCCCTGGTGCGGCGCGACGCGGAAACGCTGCAGCAGATTGACTGGTTTGGCGTGGTGCTCGACGAGGCGCAAAACATCAAAAACGCCAACACCAAGCAGGCGCAAACCATCCGCAAGCTCCCGGCCGATTTTCGCCTGGCCCTGACGGGCACGCCGGTGGAAAACCGGCTGTCGGAGTTGTGGTCTATCATGCAGTTTCTTAACCCCGGCTTTTTGGGCGGGCAGAAGCAGTTCCGCGAGGAGTATGTGCTGCCGATTGAGAAGTATGGCGACCAGGAGGCGGCGCAGCGATTGCGTCAGGTGACACGGCCGTTCCTCCTCCGCCGCGTGAAAACCGACCCCACCGTCATCCAGGATTTGCCCGACAAGCAGGAGATGAAGGTCTACTGCCACCTCAGCGAAGAGCAGGCCACGCTGTACGAAGCCGTCGTGCGCGATGCGCTGGCGGCCATCGAAGAGCAGGAAGAGGGCGGCATGGCGCGCAAGGGGCTGGTGTTGAGCATGTTGATGCAGCTCAAGCAGGTGTGCAACCATCCGGCGCAGTATTTGCACCAGACGCAAACGTATAATGTGGGGGAGGATAACGGCCGTTCCGGTAAACTCGAACGCCTCACCGCCCTGCTGGAAGAAATCCTGGCCGAAGGCGACCGGCTGCTCATCTTCAGCCAGTTTACCGAGATGGCCGGGCTGCTGAAGGGGTATATTCAGGAGACGTTCGGCGTACCGACGCTCTATTTGCATGGGGGCGTGCCGCCCAAAAAACGAGCCGCCATGGTCGAACAATTCCAGCGCGATGATGGGCCGCCTGTCTTCCTGCTGTCGCTCAAAGCGGGCGGCACGGGGCTGAATCTGACCCGCGCCAATCATGTTTTCCACTTCGACCGCTGGTGGAATCCGGCCGTCGAAGACCAGGCCACCGACCGCACCTTCCGCATCGGCCAGACGAAAAACGTTCTCGTTCACAAATTCGTCTGCCTGGGCACGCTGGAAGAGCGCATAGACGCGATGATAGAAGACAAAAAGGCGCTGGCGAACAGCATCATCGGCAGCGGTGAAAACTGGCTCACGGAGATGAATACAAGCGATTTGCGCGATTTGGTGAAGCTCAGGCAGTGAGGGCGATTGCTGGTTGATTGTAATTACATTATAATAACAATGATGATGATGATTGGCTGTCTGAAGGTTCGCGCAGGAGAGAGATATGACTACCCTCATTAAAATTGGCAATTCCCAAGGCGTTCGTATTCCGAAAACAGTGATTGAACAGGCTGGGCTGGCGGGTCAGGAGCTTGAGTTTGCGGTGATGGCGGATGGCTTGTTGATTAAACCCCTTCGCAAACAGCCACGACAGGAATGGGAACAGCACATTCGTAAGGCTTTGCAGACCCATGCCGAGGGAACGGCCGACACAGAATGGCTCGATGCGCCTCTGACCACAGATGATGATTGGGAGTGGTAACTACATGAAACGGTTTGAAGTATGGCTGGTCGGTTTAGACCCGACGGTTGGGCGCGAAATTAACAAGACGCGGCCGTGTGTCATTATTTCGCCCGATGAGATGAACCCCCTCTCAACTGTTATTGTCGCGCCGTTAACCAGCAAGGGATTTATGTTTCCGGGACGTGTCGCCACCCGATTTCAGGACAAGGATGGGTTTATTTTGCTGGATCAGATGCGGGCGGTAGACAAACAGCGCCTTTATCAAAGATTGGGGGCAGTGGACAGGCAAACCATAAGCAGCTTGTGCGCTGTATTACAAGAGATGTTTGCGTGTTAGTATGAGCTGGTATTACAACTTCAAACCAACCACACCGATCGAGACGGACGAAGGCATCAAGTCTAAAAGCAAGCGCGGCGAGTTTGTGAAGAGTTGGTGGGCGACGCGCTGGATTAAGGCGATGGAGCGGGTGATGGACAGCGGCCGTTTGCAGCGGGGGCGCAGCTACGCCCGCAAAGGACAGGTGCTGTCGCTGGAGGAGAGCAAGGGCAAGATCAGCGCCAAGGTGCAGGGGTCGCGGCGGACGCCATACAAAATTTCGATTGAATTGACGTCGCTTTCGGAGCGGGATTGGGAGAAGGTGTTGGCGGCGTTGGCGGAACGGCCGTTCTTCGTGGCCCAGTTGCTCGCCGGGGAGATGCCGCAGGAGATCGAGGAAGCGTTTCAGGCCGCCAGGCTGGATTTATTCCCTGGTAAACGGGATTTAAAGCAAGATTGTAACTGTCCCGATTGGGCCGATGTGTGCAAACATCTGGCGGCGACCCATTACATTCTGGCGGAACGGTTCGACGAAGACCCATTCCTGCTGTTCCGGCTGCGCGGCAAGACGCAGGATGAAATTGTGGCCGCTTTGGGCACAGGCGCGGCGGAAGGGGAAACGGCCGTTGCCCCCGAATACACCCCCGCGCCACCCCTCAGCGAATCGCTGGCCGCCTTCTGGCAAATCGGCCCGCAGATCGAGCAGTTCACCGTCCACATCGCCCCACCCGACGCCCCCTACCCGCTGCTGGAGCGGCTGGGCGACCCTGATTTTATGCCGGATGCCCGGCGCTGGCTGGTGAAGGCGTATGATGCGGCGACGGAAACGGCCGTGCAGATCGCCTATCAATCGGAAAACGCCGAAGATGGTTGAAACAATCTACCTCCCCTCACAGTAAATTCGCCTGATCAAACCCCCGGATCAACGCCGCCCGCCGCGCATAAATGACCCGAATTTTCTCCAGACGGTCGGCGAACGTCGTTTCAGTAGCCGTGGCGATCAAACTCAGCGCTCCGAAATTAACCATAGCCCACCAAGGCCAATTGAGGCAAAGTAAGATCATGGTAAAATGGCTTTTTCGCGCCGACACGGCCTGGTCTATCGGCGGCGCGAGGGTAAAAATTAGCGGCCTTAAGTGAAAAACCACCATGAGTAAACGACGGCAGTTTAGCAGACGCAAACGAAACGCACCTGCCAACCGGCCATCCCCACAGGCAAAGCAATGGGTGGCGGCATTGGCCGCCCTGGGCAATGAACAGTGGGCCGAAGCGATAGACCGCTTCAAGAAGTTCATGCAAGGCATGGACAATCCCCTTGAACGGTTGCCCATCTATCACAACCTGGCCGCCTGTTACCTGGAAATGGGTTTGTATGATGAGGCGCTGGTTGTCTGGGATGAAATAGCCGCATTAATGGCCGAAAATCCCGATATGCAGTTTGGTCGGGCCATTACCTATGGCTGCGCCGGGCGATTGGCAGAAGCCATCCAGTCGCTTGAACAATTTCGCCAATTGGAACCGGCCAAAGCACAGCAGCTTGGGATAGACGAGATGATTGACGATTTGCAGCAAGAGATGCGGGGGGAACGGCCGTCGGGCAACTTTCTATATCAACATCTGGAAGCGCAGCTAGAAACCAACATAGACATGGGCGACTTTGACCTGGTAGAACGCAAAGCGCGACGGCTAATCAGCATCATCAATGAGCGGCCGGAAGGTCACTTTGCTCTAGGGTTGGCTTTGCTACGCCAGAAACAGCCCGCCGCCGCCCTGACCAGCTTCCTGGCAGCCCACGTCCTGGAACCACAATACGTCCCTACCCTCTACAACATCGGTTACTGCTACATGGAGACCAACCAGCCAGAGGAGGCCCTGATTTGGCTCAAGCGCGCCCTGGAGCGAGACAAAACCTACACGCCGGCCCTGCAAAAGATGGGTCAGGTTCACCTGCAATGGAACCAAACGGAAGAAGCAGTGGCATTCTGGCGGCAAGCGCTAACCATCCAGCCCGATTATGAACCGGCGCAACAAGCTTTGTATGAAGCTGGCGCCGGCCCGAAGCCAGAAGACCCACCGGCGCCGATAACTGCGCAGTTACAGCGCTATGGGCCGCTGGTCAAAGGGCGGATGAGACAGCCGCGCGTTTATCGCAGTGGCAGCGTGACTCTGACGCTTGATCCGGAAGTCGGTTTTGTGCTGGAAGACGCGGAGAATGCGCGTAATGGAACGGTTTATGCTAGCGGACCTTTTGGCGTGGCGCGAATGGAGGCGACCGATGTCCGGCATTTCATCGGCGTACTCAAGTTGTTGATACGGCAGGCAAACGAGTATACCTGTCGTGATATGGCGATCCTGGCCTACTACTCGGACGAGCCGCCTTTCAATTATCTGTTGGCGATGAAGAATGGCGAATTAGTGGGCAATGGCAACGGCCGTTTGTTCGCCGACAAAATGCCCTCTCACTTAAAGGTGCGTGTGGACAGCGACCTGGAAAGTCCATATGGTTCGCCATTTAACGGCTACTTTATCTATCTGGCCCAAGGTGGCCGACCAGGTGTGGCGGCCATGACGTTAGGATTGCTGGCAGAGTGATTCAGTTGAAACACCACGCAGCCAGTCTAACGCCCCGGCCATCTGTGGCCCCAAAAGAGCGGGGATTAGCGAATGGCCCGCAGCAAGGGAACCAACTTGTACTTACGCTGATGAGTTGCCAAAACAGCGTCCAGATAGTCCTGCCATTCGGCCAGGCGGTGGTGCTGCTGGTAAATCTCGCGGGCCTGGCGCAGCCAGACAACGGCCGTTTCATACGCCCCCGCCTTCCCCGCATCCATAATCGCCTCCGCTTTCCGCTGGTATATTTGGATGCCCCAGTCAGGGTATTTTCCTCTGGTCGCTTCAACCACCTGGCGTAACTCGCCTTCCAGCCAAAACCCGTCTCTGTCCAATGCCTGCATCGCCTGAACAAGCATCTTCTCGTGCAGGTAGATGGCGACCTTGTGCGTGGCCGGCCCGCTTCTCGCCAATGTTTGTAGTAGCTGCGGTTGGATAGTCTGCCATTCGCTGCCCGCTAATTGCTGCACGGCCGTGTAATCGGCCAATTCATAGCTGCCGCTAAAGGCCGCCTGAGCCGCTTTCATGGCCAAGGGCTGGTTGCCAACGGCCGTTGCCCCCTTCCGCAGCCAGCGCGCCAACGCCACCTTCCCCTGCGCCCGTTCCAGACTCAGACCATGTTCGGCGATGGTCAGGGCGGCGTCCATCTCCCCTTTGGCGGCCAAAATATGCGCCAGGGCAAGAATGTCCGTTGGGTCATCGAGGTAAGCCCGCGCTGCGGCGATGGCTTTACCTGCGTCGCCGCTTTGGGCCATCATGTTGATGGCTAACGCCGTTTGCCCTTCTGCTTCTGCCAGATAGATGTATTCTTGCGCTCGACCCTGCCGCGCTAAAATGCGCAGGCGCGCCAGCGCCAATTCCTCAAAGTAATCGGGCGCTTCGTCTGCCCAGGCCCCTTTGTCGCTGATCTGGCCTTGCAGGGCGGCGACCAGCGGCGGATAGGACCAACCGTGCTGAACGGCCGTTTCCGCAATCTCCAGGTCGCCCAATCCTTCAGCCCACTCCTCGATCTGATCTAACCACTCTGCCTCATCCTGTGGCGTCAGTTCCAGGCTTAACAGCACCTCGGCCAACGCCGCGCCCAGCGTCAGCGCCGCCTCGCCCAGGACGTCCTCGTTGTATTCGTACACCCATTCGTCGAGTTCGGTCAGGCCATCTATATATGCGTCTATGATAGTAGAGATGAGGGAAACGGCCGTTGCCCCATCTCCCCCATCCAACAACTCCTCTATCTTTTCCAGATGCGGCTCCAAAATCTCGTCCGGGTCCACTTCCATGCCCGCGTATTCATCGTAGTAGCCGTGCTTGAAATTGTCGCCCTTGCCCGCCAGTCGGAAATCCTTGCGAATCTCGCGGCTTACCGCGCCCAGGTCTACCGCAGGCAAAGGACTCGCAGCGGCAGCCGCAGTTGGCGTGATGGGGCGGTCGCGCAGCCAGGCCACTTCCCGCTCCACGGCGTCGGCAACTTCCGGCCCCATCTCCGCTACCCCCAGGAGTATCTGGCACAACTGCTCGGCCGTCAGGCCGGCCAGGAGCGTGGCGATGGGCGTTTTTTCGGTGATGGTTTCTGGTTGGTGGATGGCGGCCAGCAGGGTGGCGACAATGTGTTTGCAAATGCCACCCCAATCATAGGGGCAGGAACAAATGGTATCGCCGATGCCGGAATCGGCCAGCGTTACCTGGACGCTATAGGGTTCGTAATCGCTGCCTGCTACCTCGGCGGCGATCAGGTTGCCGCGCCGGGTCACTTCCAAAACGGCGCCCTCGTCGAAATAGCGTTGACCCCGCGCAAATGATTCGGCGCTGGCGAGGGCCTGTATATCGGTCTCTTTAATCTGGTATGTCTGAGTCATCGTTCTCCATTAACAAGGTGGGTCTCAGATTAGTCAATTTTTACCTATCATCCAACATAGCCAACAACTGCTGTTTAGAAAAAACTGGTTGCTTGTCCGAGTCAACAATAAACGAGCCAACATCTTCCATCACAAGCGACCACTGCAACGGCAATAGTTGTTCCCGCACAATCATTCGCCAATTGGCTGGCGTTAAGGCGGCGTGGCCCCACCCTCCCTGCTGCAAACATTGACTCAGGTAGTCCAGGTTAGGCTCAGGCCAATTGGATTGATTCAAGTACCACCATAAATCATAAATATCACGCCCCTTGAGATAGTTACGCTGCAAGATGGCGCTCAGTTTTCCGGCCAGAAGCGTGGCCGGATCATGGTGCTGCAAATTCAGAGGAACGTGTTTGTTTAATGGGGTTGTCGTTAAGCGAGCATGTGATGGTGGATTGGTGTCTACTTCAATTTTGATTGCCAGGACTTCTTCCGCGTGTCCCGACAAGCCAAGTTCGTAAAGCAGGCCACGAAAGCGCACGAAGGCTTTATGAACCGCCTGCTTTTCGTTCAACTTAACATCAACCTCATAGGCTTCGGCGGAAAAATCACGCACGATTTGCTGCAAATAGGCGCGAAAATCATAGGCCTCCGGATGCAATTCGAGAGCAAAATCAAGGTCTTCGGAGTAGCGGGGAATGTCATAGAGAAAGCGCAGACTTGTGCCGCCATAAAAAGCCAGCGTTTGCATCGCGCCAGCGCGCTGCAGACTTTGCAGAGTACGCGCTTGTAGATATTCACGCACGGTGTGGATCGCCAGAAGTTTGGTTGGCGCAGGGGCAATAAGTGAGCGCAGATAGGCTTTCATAATGGTTCGTATTCTTCGGCTTCGCGCCGGGCAATCGCCTCAATCACGCTGGCGGCGCGTTTAAGTTTGGGCTTGCGGGAACGTTCTGCTAAACGATGAAGCCGCCCAATATCAAGCGCTTCAAGATTTTGCAGGCGCAGAGATTCGATATATTCCCTTGAGTCTCCCTGCGGGCGGAAATGGATGAGATCGAGCAGCGCTTTTTCTGGCATGGCGACGTAGGCGTCTTCTTCATCAACCAAAAGGCGGTACTCGATGCCATAGAACAGAGAGGGATGAATGTGCCGGTAAGAAAAACGGCCGAACTTGTTTTCATACTTCCCTGGCCGTTGGGTGGTAACACTGGTGACAACGGCGACATGTTCTGGGATGAGGTGGTAGTAAGCCAACGCCATTTGCAGACTCACATAAGAACCGGGCACAAGATGATTTGCCACAACAAAGGGATGGGGATTTTGGTGCGGCAGCGTATAGATACCACGCCGTAATTGGACAATTTTCTTATCTTTTGTCCAATCGCTTAACTGTCGTTTAGCCTGATGGTGCGTTACGTCACCGGTCAGAAGTAACGACGTCTCAAACAGTGGTTGATCTTGCACGATCTCTTGTAGTTGCTGCCAGCGCATGATGGTTATTATGGCTTAAATCGTTAGTTGTTGCAACGCTTTTGAGATTATGGGCAACGGCCGTTTTCCCCACCAGCCTCACCATTCCCCGTCAAATCATGTCCAGCAGTCTCTGAATAAACCAACTATATGTCAACTCATCCGTCGCCGACCAGAACACGCACCTATACCCAGAAAGCGCGCCAGGCCCGTCGCTCCCGTCGCTCCCGCTCTGGGCACAGAGCGGCTAAAGCTCTCGATTTAGTCGAGAGCTTTTTTATTTTCTATGCGCCACACCTGCTGCGGGTTCCACCCTGAGTCGCTCCCGTCAACCACACTGGAGGGAAACGGCCCCCCAATACACCCCCCTGCTCTCCCGCCAGGGGAGCGCAATCCGCTGCGGTAGCAGCGCGTTGAGCCAGGTTTTTTGTCAGACGCGCGACGCTGGTAAGTGCAAGCGTATAATGCGATGTGGGTGAGAAACCGTCGTTTCCCTCGTCAGCCTCACTATCTCTTATCAAAAGAACGACAAAAACTATACCAGACGAACCCGTTTTAACGCATCTTACCCGGAAGAACCGCGTACGCTAAATGAATCAAGCCCGGGCGCAAATTTTGCTTGACGGTCGTTTCTAACTAAGCTATAGTACTTGCGTACTGCTGGAACCACGTGTACGCTTCACAAAACAGGATCATCATCACACTCCACAGCGTCCCGCAATGAAAAGCATCCGGTGTCAAGCCGAATTGGCATGCCAATGTCCGCTTTCACACCACCTTAAACCTCTGGGTAACATACCCCACCTGGAGACCCTACACTTCAATACGATTCCGTCTGGCTAACAACTTCTCGTTGGATTGAGGTTTAAATACGGTTTGGTCAACGGCCGTTATCCCCCTTCCCAACGGCCTGTTTTTCACCCAAAGGAGCGTGCCTTATGCCAGTTGCCCCACCCATTTCCTATCCTGGCGTCTACATCCAGGAAATACCGAGCGGTGTGCGCACCATCACCGGCGTACCCACCGCCATTACAGCCTTTATCGGCCGTGCCCCGCGTGGCCCCGTCAATGAACCCGTCACCATTTCAAGTTATGGCGACTACGAACGCGCCTTCGGCGGGTTAGACCTGGACAGCCCCATGAGCTACGCTGTGCGCGATTTTTTCAACAACGGCGGCGGTCAGGCTCTCATCGTGCGCCTGCACAAGGATAGTACAGCCGCCAGCGTTGAGCTAGAGGGTTCCCTGCACCTGGAGGCCGCCAATTCCGGCGAATGGGGCAACCACCTTCACGTCAAGCTAGTTGCCGTTAATAACGAAGAATTATTGCAGAAATTCGGCGTTCAGAAGGGTGAACTATTTAACCTTGAAATCGCTGAAGGTAACCCTGATCGGCCAAAGGAGCGCATCAACAATGTCTCTATCGCTGATGGCAAACGACGACTGGATCGCGTGTTGACGCAAGAATCTGCTTTGCTGCGCGTGGGTGAATTGGGTGACAAAACAAAGTTGGCCTCTGTGGATGAGTTCGTCCCATTGGCTGGTGGGTCTTCTGGTAAACCGCTGGAACCTGAGGACTATAAAGGTAGTGAAGAAGATAAAACTGCTCTCTACGCCCTGGAGAAGGCCGACCTCTTTAATATCTTGTGCGTGCCGCCAGACAGCCGTAATGGCAATATAGATAACAGCTTGCACGCGGAATTTACCGCCTATTGCGTTAAGCGGCGGGCGATCTACCTTGTAGACCCACCCCATGAATGGGCTGCCCGCAAGGAAACGGCAGCGGCAACTGCGAAAGCCAGGCTAAGCGATCTGGGCATTGCCGGACCCGATGCCCGTAACGCCTCCCTCTACTTTCCCCGTATCGTGCAGGCCGATCCCTACGGGAAGGGCAGCCAGATGTTTTCCCTGCCTGCGGCGCCATCGCCGGGGTCATGTCCCGCACCGATGCCACACGCGGCGTCTGGAAAGCGCCGGCCGGGTTGGACGCCACCATCAACGGCATTCGCAGCCTGCAAGCCAATCTCACCGACGCCGAAAATGGGCTGCTCAACCCGTCAGGCGTCAACTGCTTACGTACTTTTCCCAACCTGGGCGCGGTCATTTGGGGGGCGCGGACACTGCGCGGCGCAGACCAACTTGGCGATGAGTACAAATACCTTCCGGTGCGGCGGTTGGCTCTCTTTATTGAGGAAACCTTGTACCGCAGCACCCAATGGGCGGTCTTTGAACCCAACGACGAGCCGTTATGGTCTCAATTACGCCTGAACATCGGCGTTTTTATGCATGATCTGTTCCGCCAGGGCGCATTCCAGGGCGGCAAGCCCGGCGACGCCTATTTTGTGCGCTGCGACGCTTCGACCACACCTCAAAGCGACATTGACAAAGGCATCGTCAACATCATCGTGGGGTTCGCTCCCCTGAAACCGGCCGAGTTCGTCGTTATCTACTTGCAGCAGATAGCGGGCAATCTGGCAGCCTGATAGCCTGTCCGTACATCCGTATAAAAGGAGAATAGTATGCCTTCCCAATTTGTGGTCAATACCCATCGTTACGATCCCTACAAAACTTTCAAGTTCCGCGTGAAGTGGGACGGCCGTTACGTGGCCGGTATTAGCAAAGTGGGCGGTCTCACTCGCACCACCCAAGTCGTCAGCTATCGGGAAGGCGGTGACCCCACCAGCGCCCGCAAATCCCCCGGCCAGAGCGACTATGGCCCTGTCACCCTGGAACGAGGCGTCACCCATGACACCGATTTTGAAGCCTGGGCCAACAAAATATGGGCTTATGGCTCTGGGTCCGGTCAGGAAATCTCGCTCAAGGATTTCCGCAAAGACATCATCATCGAGTTATACAACGAGGCGGGACAAAAGGTGCTCGCCTACAACCTGTTCCGCTGTTGGGTGTCGGAATACACCGCCATGCCGGAACTGGATGCCAACGCTAACGCCGTCGCCATTCAATCTATTACGCTGCAACACGAGGGGTGGCAGCGGGATGAGAGCGTTGTGGAACCGCAGGAGCCGAGCTTCTGAAGCGCCAGAGCCTAGACGTAAGGAGCGTAAACCGTGCGTTCACTGAATGCGGCCGACATCGTGACCATTTGGGATAGGGGGCAGGCGATGCACCCGATTGACCGCGCTTTACTGCTGTTGACGGCCGCTTTGCCGGAAGCAGACCCGGTTGATCTGCAAAATCTGACGATAGGGCAGCGCAACGGCCGTTTGCTCCACCTGCGTCAACTCACCATTGGCGACGAATTGGCCGCCCTGGTCAACTGCCCCCAATGTGGCGCGACGTTGGAATTTAGCCTGACGGTCAGCCAACTCCAACGGCCGGAACCAACCACCACCAGCTACACCATCATTCTGGAGGGTCAGAAATGGCGGCTCCGCCTGCCCACCAGCGCCGATCTGTCCGCCTTGTTGTCTAGCCCAACCATTGACCACGCCCGCCAACAGCTTGTTGCTCGCTGCGTTCAGCCAGACGCCGGGCAACCGGCATCGCCCACGCCCACCGCCTCCATACTGGCCGAAATTGCCCGTTCTATGGCCGAAACCGACCCGCAAGCCGACATGCGTTTTAGTCTGACCTGCGCCGATTGCGCCCATGAGTGGCAGTCCCATTTCGATGTCGTCGCCTTTTTCTGGGCCGAGCTAGCAGCCCAGGCCAGGCGGCTGCTCTTGGAGGTTCATCAGATTGCCCGCGCTTATGGCTGGCGGGAGCCGGACATTCTGGCCTTGAGCAGTCGTCGTCGTCACCTGTATCTGGAGATGATTGGGGCATGAGCGACTTTTTCACGCGCCTGGCTGCCGATGTGCTGGCAACGGCCGTTTCCCCGCTTCCAGATTTGTCCTCAGTGCAGACCATCTCGCCACCCCTGTTTGCCCCCGGCCTGGCTGACCCTCCGGCCGATAGAACGCCCGAAGCCCCGCTCCTGCCCGCCTCCGAACCTGACTCAAGCGCCGCAGTCGCCATGCCGACGTCCTTCACTGCGACCCCGCCAATCGCGGAACGCCCGCCTTTGCCGGACGGCCTGGCGCCATTGGTCCCGGCCTCTGTGCCAGTAGATGCGCCCGCGCCTTCGCCGATAGCTTTGCTGATTCCAGCCAGCCCGCCACAGCCATCGGCCGCAACCGCTATACCCCTGCCCAACCTCCCGACCGCCGCCGTAGCTGCCCAGCCTGATTCTGGCTCTATGAATCAATCAGTCGTCGCCATCCAACCTGTTCCCCCCGCAGAGCAAATCGCCGACAGTGAAACGGCCGTTTCCCCCACCTTATCATTGTCGCCGCCCCCTGCCATAACCGCCCAACCAGCAACCGTACCAACCACCGACCCGCCGGTCATGCCCGCGCCGCAGACAGCGAGATTGGAAACGGCCGTTGCCCACCAACCGAGTACCCCGCCAGGCACCCCCCCGACCTTGCCAAAACCTACATTGCCCGCCACTACCACAACTACCCAAACCGACGAAACCGCCCCAACCACCAACAAACCCCTGCTAACATCTGTCCATCATCTATCCACTACCAACCACCCGCAACTAGCCACCATTCGCCCCGACCTGCCGCCCACCTCAGCCCCAACAGAGGCCAGGGCCGCCGAGGCAGCCGTCGCCCCCACCGTCACCATCACCATTGGCCGGGTCATCGTCCAGGCGGCCCCACCGCCGACGGTGGCCGCGCCGCCATCAATCGTAGGGCGTCGCCAGCCCGCCGTTTCGCTGCAAACGTATCTGGAACGTAACGGAGGGAAGGGTTGATGGGGAGTTATCAGGCTGTAGCGGCCGTAACGGCCGTTCTCGACTATTTGATCAGCGACGCGGTAGCCCAACTGGACGTGGGAGCAACGGCCGTTAAAGTTGAGCCGCCCAAAGATAGGCGCAACGACCCGCACGGCGACCAACCGGCCGTCCACATCTACCTCTACCGGGTCATCGAAAACGGCCTGTGGCGCAACAACGACCTTCCTTTGCGCGGCAGCCAGGGCCAGTTGGTGCAACAGCCGCGCCTGGCTCTCAACCTCCATTACCTGATTAGCTTCTACGGCAAAGAAGCCGACTACGCGCCGCAAAAATTACTCGGCGCCGTCGCCAGCCTCTTTCAGCGTCAACCCATCCTCACCTCAACCTTGCTGGCCGACATGAAAAACCGCGCCGCTGAGGCTGGCAATCACGCCTTCAGCCAGCTTTTGCAGGCTTCCCATTTAGAGACCGACGCCCAGGTGGAACAGGTCAAATTCTCCCTGGTGACGTTAGACCTGGAAGAGATGTCAAAGCTGTGGTCGGTGCTGCTGCAAGTGCCCTACACTCTGTCGCTGACCTACGAAGCGGCCGTTGTCTTCATCGAGCCGGAGGTGACGCCGGTAGAAGCGCAACCGGTACGGAGCGTGACATCCGGGTCAACGTGGCAGGAGGAGGTAGATCATGAGCGATTGGGCTAATCTCGCCGCCCACGTCGCCCGTGTGTACGCCTGCCTGGCACGTCACGCCGGTGAAACTGAAGAGCCGCCCTCGCCCGCTGGTCTGGTGGCCTCCCATCAAATTATCGCCGCGAGTACGCCAAGCTCCAGCGCAAGCTGGCCCGCAGCGAAACGGAGGGCTGGCTGTGAACCTGAATTTGAACATTGAAGAGTTGGTTTTGGCGGGCGTTGACAAGGGGGAGGAAACGGCCGTTCTCGCCGCCCTGGAAGCGGAGCTGACGCGGCTGTTTAGCGAGGCGCCGTTTTCTAATCGGCAATTGTCAATTGTCAATCGTCAATTGCCGATGAATATCACGGCAATGCCAGGCGCGACGCCGGAAGCAATTGGTCAGCAAATCGGCCGTGCCATTTATAGAGCAGCTTGGTCATGAGTGAAAAAACCGCACAAAAAAAGCTTTACTTAGTGATCATCCAGAAATAAGTTCGTAGTAACGGCTTTAGCCGTCCAGACCGCTAAAGCGGTTACTACAAGCCAAAACACCTGTCAAAAAGAGGAAAAGCGGGCAAGAATTTCTGGAAAAGCTAAAGACGCAAAACGTCATCGGGGGGCGGCAATAGACAACGTCTCAGGAGAGATATGATGGTTTATTCAACTGTTAGCCCGCGCACCTTAAAAGGGGCCATCGTGGCCATCGACGCCAACCAGCCACGGCCGTTTACCATCCTTTTTCAGTACAACCCGGAAAAGGTGCAGCGCTCGCTGCAGCCGCGGCTATTGGGTGGGGATGGCGGGCAGCAGTTGGAAACGCTGCGCTACACCGGCCCGCCCGTGGAAACCATCAACGTGGAAATCACCATCCACGCCGCCGAGCAGTTGGACAAAGGGGAGGAAACGGCCGTTTCCTTCGGCATCCACCCCCAACTGGCCGCCCTGGAAATTCTGGCCTATCCGCAAAGCCAACAAGTGGTGCAAAACGGCCGTTTGGCCGCCCAGGGCGCTATCGAAATCGGCCCCTATACCGCGCCGCTCACCCTCTTCGTCTGGGGGCGCAGCCGTGTGATGCCCGTCACTCTCACCGGCTTTACCATGCAAGAACAGCTTTTCGACACCCGCCTCAACCCGCTGCAAGCCACCCTCACCCTCAACATGCGCAGTCTCAGCTACGCCGATCTCGACAGCAGCCACCGCGGCTACCACCTCTTCCTGGCCTACCAGCAGATCAAAGAAGGACTGGCGCAGCGCTGGGCTACCGGCGACGCCGGCGCCTTTACCGGCGTTGATAGCGGCAGATTTTAACAAAGGAGCAGCGCCATGCTTAACCCCGACAGCCGTTACTATCACCTGGAAGAAGCCATTTATGAAGCTCCAAACGGCCGTAAAATCGTTTACAAACGACGCCGCTTCTTGCCACAAGGCGAACCCATCCCGGAACTGCAACAGGTCACCCTCGCTCCCGATGACCGCCTCGACCTGATCGCCGCCCGCGCCCTGGGCGACCCGCTCGCCTTCTGGCAAATCGCCGACGCCAACAATGCCTTGAATCCCGCAGACCTGACCGGCGCGGCCCAGATTGGTCGCAACCTCAAAATCCCCATCCCCCAATTCAAGGAAGCGACATGACCATTCAATCCGTCCGTCTGGCGCTTTATTTAGGGCACGGACATCCCACGCCGGCCCCGGCCAACATTACCAAAGCCGTGCAGCAGGTGACGGTCAGGCAGGATGACGGCGGCGCTCAGGGCTTCTCGCTTACCCTGCGAGCGGAACGAGATTGGGCCGGCCGGCCGGATTATGCCCTGCTGCACGCCGCAAAACTCAAACCGGGCAGCCGCCTTGTCATCGCCATGACCTTAAACGCCACGCCCAGCGTCTTGCTGGATGGCGTGATAGACCACATCCAGCTAAACCCGCCCCAAGCGGGGCAGGCGGCCACCATCACCATAAGCGGCGGCGATGTCAGCCGCCTGATGGACCTGGTTGACGTGAACATGGCCTTACCGCTGCCGAATATAACGGCCGTTGTCACCGCCATTCTCGCCAAATACATCCCCCTGGGCATTACCCCGGCCATCATCCCGACCATCAAAGAATTCACCCGCTTGCCAATCGAACGTGCCTTCTTCCAGAAAGGGAGCGACCTGCATTATCTACGCAAACTGGCCGGGGAAAACGGCTATATCTTCGTCATCAGACCTGGCCCGTTGCCCGGCCTCAGCCTGGCCTATTGGGGACCGCTCATCAAAGTGGGCCTACCCCAAAAAGGGTTGACGGTAGACATGGGCCACAGCACCAATATCGAGACCATCAACTTCGAGTACGATGCTCGCAAACCCCGGCAGGTTTACGGCCTGGTGGCTCAGGAAAACACGGCCGTGCCTGTCCCCGTCCTCAGCCTCACCAACATATACCCACCCCCGCTGGCCAGCCACTCCCCCTTTCTCTATAACCAGCCCTACATCAAAAAAGAGCGACAAACCATCAGCAAAGGGGGCAGCGTGACCGAAGCTTACCTACAGGCCCAGGCCCGCGTGGATGAATCTGCCGACAGCGTCGTCAGAGTCACTGGTACGCTCAACGCCTTGCAATATGGGGCCATCCTGCGCGCCCCTGGCATCGTAGGGTTGTGCGGCGCCGGTCAGGCCCACGACGGCTATTACTACGTTAAAAGTGTCACCCACACCATCAGCCAGGGACGGTATCAACAGCAATTTGTCCTCGGCCGCGAAGGGTTGGGTAGTATCGTCAACAGGATAAACCCATGAGCAACTTTTACGGCAAATATCGCGGCAAAGTCGTCAACAATATCGATCCTCTGATGCGCGGCCGCCTCATCACCCTGGTTCCGGCCGTCTCTGAACTTCCTCTCAGTTGGGCGTTGCCCTGCCTCCCCTACGCCGGGCCAGGCGTCGGTTTTTTCGCCCTGCCGCCCATCGGGGCCAACGTCTGGGTCGAATTCGAGGGCGGCGATCCTAACTACCCCATCTGGAGCGGCTGCTTTTGGGGTGATGGGCAGGCTCCGGCCAAACCGGCCGTTCCCACCACCATCACGCTAAAAACCCAGGCTACCACGCTGGAGATCAACGATTTGCTCGCCACCGCTTCTCTCACCACCGTCACCCCCTCCGGTCCTGTCAAAATTGAGCAGGGGCCGGGGGGTATCAGCCTGACCGTCGGCCCCACCAGCTTCAAAATCACGCTGCAAGCAGTCGAAGCCAGCCTATCGCCATCCAGTCTGGCGCTCAGGCCGGACGGTATCGCTCTGCAAAACGCCAGCGCTTCGGCCAACATCGCGCCGGGCGGCCTCAGCATTAAAAACGGCGCGGCCGACATCACCCTCAGCCCGTCTAGCATCGAAATCAAAAATGGCGCGGCCAGCGTCGTTCTCTCACCAGCGTCTGTTTCCCTCAATAACGGCGCTCTGGAGGTGATGTAATATGCCTGGATTTTTGCTCCACGTTGGCGCGGCGGTGCAGTGCGCCCATGGCGGCCTGGCCCAACCCACCGCGCCCAATCCGCGCGTCCGGGTGATGGGGCAGCCTATCGTGACCCTGGGCGCCCCTTTCGTGGTTGCCGGTTGCGCTTTTCCGCCGCCACCGGCCGGCAACGGCCCCTGCGTCACGGCCAATTGGGTAATGGGCGCGACGCGCGTCCGCTCTATGGGCCAGCCGGTGTTGCTGCAAGATAGCCATGCGGTGTGTACGCCGACCGGTACGCCGTTGACCATCGGCGTGGTCCAGACTCGAGTCAAGGGGATGTGAACGTGGCCCACCTCCAATTTCCTTACCAGATAGACAGCCGGGGACAAACGGCCGTTGCCACCCCCGACGACCACATCAACCAGCTCGTTACCCAGGTTCTCTTTACCAACCCGGGCGAGCGCGTCAACCGCCCCGACTTTGGCGCGGGCGTGCTGCAACTCATGTTCGCCCCCCACAACGACGAAATGGCCGCCGCCGCCGAATTCCTAATTCGCGGCGCGCTCCAGCAATGGCTAGGCGACCTGATCCAGGTCGAAACCGTGTCGTTACGCGGCGAGGAAGCGCAAATCGCCATCCTCATTCAGTATATCCGCCGCCACGACGGGCAGCGCCAACTCATAGAGCTAACCCCATGACTCAGAACGCCGCCGCCAGCCACCCCTTCACGCCACCAGAGATTGACTATCTGAGCCGCGATTTTGCCAGCCTGCGCCAGGTGATGTTGGACCATCTGGCCACGCTTGCGCCGCAGTGGCAAGAAGATAATCTGGCCGACCTCGGCCACGTTTTGCTGGATATTCTGGCCCATGCTGGCGACCAACTCAGCTATTTCCAGGATGCCGTCGCTACCGAAGCCTATTTGGGCACCGCTCGCCGCCGCGAATCCGTCCGCCGCCACGCCCGCCTGCTCGACTATTTTCTGCACGAAGGGTGTAACGCCCGCGTTCTCGTCCACGTCAACGTCAGCCAAGAGGCGACGCTGCCACCTGGCACGCTCTTTCTGACCGCCGCCAACAGCAGCCCCGTCATCGCGCTCGATTCGGCCGTCTACCGGCAGGCGCTCGCCCAAAAAGCCCACGTTTTTGAATCCATGCAGCCGGTTCACCTCTACCCGGCCCACAACGAAATTCCTTTTTTTGTCCCTGACGATGAGCTTCCCTGGCTGCCAACCGGGGCGACCAGCGCCCGCTTGCATAACGATCCGCCCCTCTATTTGCAAGTCGGGGAGTTCTTGCTTTTCCAGGAGATCGCCAATCGCGCCACCGGCGATCCTTTGACCGCCGACCCCACCCGCTGCCATGCGGTCCGCCTGACGCGAATCTTGGCCTATGCCCATCAGGGGCGGGCTGTCTTGGAGATTGGTTGGGATAGCGCCGACGCGCCGCCCTTCGACCTGGTGTTGGAACGGCGTAGGGGGCAATCTCAACCGCAGCCCATCAGCGTGGCGCGGGGCAACCTGGCATTGGCCGACGACGGCCGTACGACCACCGTCACCCTCCCCACCGTTCTCCCCGACCAACGATACCTGCCACGTCTCACCGCCCAGCCCCTCATCTACGCCGAACCGCTGCCAGCCGAACCCCGTCCTCTCAGCCTGCTGCTGCGACAAAATCCGCGCCGCGCCCTGCCCACCGTGCAGCTTTGGCAGCGTCACCACGTCGCCAACGCTCAACCAGCCCAAGGCCGTTGCCTGCCCCTGCCCGATGGCGGCATGTTGATTTTCGATGCGGTTGAGCAAGAAATGGTTTGGGCGGAAAACGGCCGTTTCCACCACACTCTCCCCTGGCAAGTCCGCCGCGAACTGCTCAACAGCGGCCCCTTCGCCCGGGATTTCGTTGTCGAAATCGCCAACAGCGGTGAAGCCCGGCTGCGCTTTGGCTTTGGCGATGTGGGCTGGCAGCCCCAACCCGGCGACCAGTTCACGGCCGTTTTCCGCATCGGCAACCGCGGCAACATCGGACCAGACGCCATCAACCATATTGTTTTGCCCAAAGGCGACCCGGCCGGCGCGGCCGTGCGCCGCGTCAGCAATCCCCTGCCTGCGGTGGGCGGCCAGGTCCGCGAGCCACAAGAAACCGCCCGCCTGCTGGCCCCGGCCAGCCTGGGCGGCCAACTGCGCTGCGTCACGGCCGAAGATTATGCGGCGCAGATGTTGCAGCACCCAGAGGTAGCCGAAGCGCAGGCCAGGTTGGTACCCGGCCCGCTGTGGCAAACGGCCGTTATCTCCGTCCGTCGCCGCCACCTGCCTTTCGACAATCAATTCCGCCAGGAATTGGCCGACTTTATTCGCCCCTACCTCCTCGTCGGCGCCGACGTAGAGATTCGTGAGCCAGAGATCATCAGCGTCTACCTGGCGCTGACCGTCACGCCCCGCCCCGGCGTCGCCCCCGCCCTCTTGCGCGAAGCGCTGCGCGCCGCCTTCAACGAGACAGCGGACGGTTTTTTCTACCCGCCGCGCTTCCAGATCGGCCAATCGCTCTACCAGAGCCAGGTTGTCGCTCACGCCCTGGCCGTGCCCGGCGTACAGCGCGTCGCCTGCCAACTGCGGCCCAGCCCAGAGGCCGAGCCTCAGGAAGAGATTCGCGTGCCGCAAACGGCCGTTTTACGCCTGTTGGCCCCGGTCAGTATCGAGGTGCGCCATGCCCAATGATTCCCCCTTCCACCTCATGCCGCTGCTGCAACCCCAAAAAGAGGGTCCGACCCGCGTGAATCCACCCGGCCTCACGGCCCTCACCTATCGCGCCGGTAGCTACAGCGACTTCGTCACCCGGATGTTGCAACGCCTGCGCGAGCAACCGGTCGGCGATAGCCACGGCGACGTCCAATATCCACTGCGCCACCTCAATCTGCTTGCCGGGGAGGATATGACCCTGGCCCTGATTCGCGCCTGGGCCATCGTGGCCGACATCATCGCCTTTTACCAGGAGCGCATCATCAATGAAGGCTACCTGCGCACCGCCACCGAGCGTCGTTCCGTCTTAGAATTGACTCGCGCGATCGGGTACGAATTGGCTCCGCCGCTGGCGGCCACGACGTATCTGGCCTTCTACGCGCTGAACAATCCCGACGCGCCTGGACCGCTGCGGATTCCGGCCGGCACGGCCGTGCAAAGTGTGCCCGCCCCTTTTTCCCCCCATGAGGCCGTGAAGGCCATTGTCCAGGGCACAACCGGCGCAGACCCCACCGCCAACCTGCCCATCATCTTTGAAACAACCGGCGACCTCAGGGCCCGCCCTGAATGGAACGAACTCAAGCCGTCGCGTTTCGTGGGCGCGCCCTGGCCGGCGGCCCAACCCGGCCAGGAACGAACTTTGCGACTGAATGGGCTGCAAACCGGGCTTAAACCGGGCGATGGCCTGCTTATTATCAGCGGCAGCGCGGCGAGCAGCCAAAACCTTGCCGCCTGGGAACTGCTGCTGCTGGATGGCGTGTCGCCTAACCCCACGGCCGGGTACACGGCCGTTACCTGGCAGCAATCACACGGCCCCACACCAGCCGAAGGCATTCCTGCGCCCCAAGCCTTCGCCCTACGCCGCCAGAGCGCACTCTATGCTTACGCGGCCGGTTCCGTCTTTTGCGCCAACGATGGCGCCTGGCTGCCGGCCAACATCGGCCTGCCCGCCAAACCGGTGCGGGCGGCGGCCAACGGGCGCGGACGCGCCTATGTAGCTGTGGAAACGACGCTTTACAGCTCCCGCGACCTGGGCGACACCTGGCAACCGCTGACCACCGGCCTGCCCCCCAAAGAGATTTATGCCGTCGCCGCCAGCGCCGCAGGCGCGGTCGCCATCGGGAGCGATGATGGCAGCGTGTTTCTCTCGCAAGATGGTGGCGCTGGCTGGACGCCGCTCAGCGGCCCCGGTGAGGTGGAAATCCTTACCGGCTGGCGGCGCTTCTTCCAGCCAGTGCGCCACAAACTCCCCAAGACCATCGTGCGCGCCCTCTGGCATACCGATGACAAAGGGCCTTCCCTGCTGGCCGGGACGGATAAGGGCGTCTTTGCCTATGTCACGGAAGCGAATCGTTGGACGCCGCTGAACGGCCGTTTCCCCAACCTGGACCGCGAGACAGGGGAAGCAGCATTGTCAGTAAGGGCGTTAACGGCCGTTGCCAACGGCAAACGCCTCCTCGCCGGGACCAGCAGCGGCGTTTTCCCGGTCGAGCCGCTCTTTCGCCCGCCGGACAATAAGCTGCTGCTGGCCTTCCTCGCCTTTGTCCTGCTGCTGCCTGCCGTGGTGGCCCGTCTACTCCAGTCCGCAACGGCCGTTCTTACCGGTCCACTCACCCAATTCGCCCTGTTGGTAACACTGCTGGTCTTGCTCTACCTGCTCCAGCCCCGCCGCCTGACAGCGTTAAGCGGGCTGATCGCCCTGGCATTTTACGCCACCCAGAGCGAGTGGGTTGTTTCCGACCAGATTATCTTCCTCTTGCAAAATTTACTGGCGCAAGCAGGATCGGCAGTGGATGGCGCGTTGCTGATCAACCCGCTCTTGCTGCTGTTATTGGCCTTGCTGGGGGCCAATCTTCTTTTTGCCGCCCTGGGGCAACTGCCCGGACTGATGCGCCGTGCGTTCCCTTTTCTACAGGCCAAATCAACCCAACCATCTGTTTATGATTTACTGCCCGTCGGCGATTCAGTATATGCGGCCACCGACCAGGGTATTTTTCGCCTGACGGCCGTTCCCGGCTGGCGCGTTCGTTGGGCTGCCTGGCTGCGGCGGCTCTTCCGGGGGCCGGAACCGGAGACATGGACGGCCGTTTCCCTCTGGCCCATCAGCGACTCTCCCGCCGACGAGCAGGCGTCGCGCACGGTCTATGCCCTGGCGCTGGATGAAAACGGCCGTTTAATGGCCGGGACCGCCTCCGGTGACATTTACCTGCGGCTGGGTGACGACTGGCGGCGCGAGGCTGACCTGCCGCTTGCCAGTGTGCGGGCGATCTTGAATACGGGAAACGGCCGTCTCGCCGCCGGGCAACCGGTGGAGGTGGTAGGCGAAAAGCGTTGGACGCGGGCGCAGCTTCGCGCCGGCGCGATTGACCTGCCGCTGCAACCCGCCAACGCGCCGCCGGGCAGCTACGCGGTGGCTCTGGATGCGGAAAGCGCCGCTCTGCTCACCCTCACTGGCGCGGCCAATCTTTCCAGCCACGATGTCCGGCAAGGGGGGCAAATTACCCGCGTCACGGTCAAAGAAACGGCCGATTTGCCTAATTTCCAGCGCGGGCAAACCCGGTTCTACTACCAGAGCGAACCCCTGCCCTTATACGACGACTGTTTCCTGCCCCAACCGGTCGGCGGCGACCGCCTCCACCTCCAGCAAGAGAACCTGGGGCTGCAATCCGGCCAACGTCTGGCGTTGGTGGGCCTGCCCGTCGGCCAGACTGACCATCTGAGCAGCGAATTACTCGCAATTCAATCGGTCGCGGCGGGCGATGGCCGGACCCTGCTTACCCTGGCCGCGCCGCTGCGTCACAACTACCAGCGTGACAGCGTGACGCTCTATGGCAATCTGGCCCCAGCCATTCACGGCGAGACGATTTACCATGAACCCTTGGGCGACAGCGACGGAACGCAAGCCAACCAGCGCTTTTGGCTGCGTCGCCCGCTGGCCTTTGTCGCCGCCCCTTCTGGAGATTACGAGACGACGCTGACCGTCATGGTGAGCGGCATTCCCTGGCGCAAAACACCCAGCCTGTTGGGCCAGCCGCCCGACGCCCGCGTTTATATGGTCCGCCGTAGCGATTCGGGGGCAACGGCCGTTATCTTTGGCGATGGTCAACAAGGGGCGCGGCTGCCCACCAGCCAGGAGCGGCTCAGCGCGTCTTATCGCAGCGGCGGGGGACCGGCCGGCAACGTGCCGCGCCACAGCCTGATGCTGCTGCCCTCCCAGTTGCCGTTGATCAGCAAAGTGAGCAATCCTCTCCCGGCCAGCGGTGGCGAACCGGCCGAATCTATGGACCAGGGACGTTACCTGGCGCCGCGACGGCTGCAAGCCAATCAGCGCATTGTCAGTTATAACGACTTCCTGCACTTCGCCAGCAGCTATCCGGGCGTGGGCAAAGCGGCCGCCCGGCAGGCGGGGCCGCGAAGAGGCGCCCCGCTGGAGATCGCCATCGCGCCGCGCCATCCCCGCCACCTGGAGCAAGATGACAAACTGCTAACCGATCTGGCTGCGGCCGTCGCCCACGTCCGCAGCCGGCCGCAGCCGCCTGTCGCCATTACCCCCTACCAACTCGTCCACTTTCAGCTTGATGTCACCTGTCACCTGGACCTGCCCTGGCGGCATTTGCCCCAGGCGGAATGGGACGAGCTGCAAGAAACAATTCGGCGGCTCTTGGCAACAGCTTTTGCTTTTGAGAAGCGTCAGATTGGGCAGATGGTGACAGAGGCGGAACTGTATGGGCTGCTGCAAGGGGTGCGGGGGATAACGGCCGTTACCCTCCATCACCTCCACCGCGTTACGCCCAACCCGAACCCCCAGACCCGACCAGACGAGCCTACCCGCGACATTCTGGCCGCCTGGGACGAACTGCTTTTACCCGATCCCCAGGCGCTGACCATTCGCCTGGAATTAGCGAGGGGGATGTGATGCCGCCACAACAATCTGCTGAACGCCTCTATCATCTGCTGCCGCTGCTCTACCGGCAGCGCGATGCCGCAGTCGGCCAACCGCTGCGGGCTTTGTTGGCGGTGCTGGAAAGCGAATTGGGGCGGCTGGAAAGCGACATTGCCGCCGCCTACGACGACTGGTTTATTGAAACCTGCAATCAATGGGTGGTTCCCTATCTGGCCGACCTGGTGGGCATTTCCGACCTAAGCGACCTGGCGACGCCTCAATTTGGACAGCGGCGGCGCGTGGCGAACCAGGTAGCGTATCAGCGGCGCAAGGGGCGGCTGCCGATGGTGGCCCACATAGCCCGCGATGTGACTGCCTGGCCGGCCTTTGCCGTCGAAACGGGGCGGCAGATCGCGCAAACGCTGCCGCTGCGCCGTCCCCTGACGGCCGCCAACCGCCTGTTTGCGGCGCGTTCAGCCCAGGCGGCCCTGGTGAATACGCCCTTCGATACCCAGGCGCGCGCGGCAGACATAGGCGGGATGGGCCGGGAAAACGGCCGTTCTCCCGGCAGCCTGGCCACGTTGGGCACGGTTGCTCTTTACCTGTGGCGGTTGAACAGCTACCCGGTGCGCCGCGCTCAGGCGGGGGTGCAGCAGCGCATCACCCGCGGCCGCCAGACCCGGCACTTTAGCTTCGATCCGCTGGGACGCGACACGCCGCTTTTCGTCGCGCCAGAGGCGATAGACGATCTGGATGCGCCGCTGCTGCCCCGGCATTTCCCGCAGCCGATCACGCGGGCGCTGCTGACGACCGATCTCTCCCAGGGTGAGAGCGCCGCCAGCGAACTGGTTGGCCCCAGGCGCAGTCTGGCTATCTGGTTGCACGGCCGTTATCTGCGGCCGGGTGAACTGCTTTGCGGTGAACTCAACGGCCAAAATAGCGCCGCCTGGCTTGAATTATTGGCCCACCTGAAGAAAACGGCGGTGGTGGACCCGGAAAACGGCCGTTTGCTTCTGGCTGATCTTCAGCCACGTGAACAGGTGATGGTCAGCTATGCCTATGGTGGCGGCGACATTGGCAGCCGCCCGCGCCGCATGGCGCTCAGCGCCGCGCCCCACCTGATTCAGGTGAGTCGGGCCGCGTCCGCTCAGGCCGATCCGTCGTTGCTGCCTTCGTTGGCGGCGGCGTTGGCGCGTTGGGAGGAGATTTGCGCCGCCAACAGTGCCGGGGCGACGGCGACTATCCGGTTGCTGGACAGCGCCATCTACGATGAGCCAGAGCTAATCATCAGCCTGCCCGACAATGCCCGGCTAACCCTGGAAACGAGCAGTGAAGAACGGCCGTTGCTGCGCTGTCCCCGTCTCTCTGTGCGCTATCCGGCGATGATGAAGCTGGCACTGGCAAGGGATGAAGAACATTTTTTTGAGCAGGCGTTGACGCTGCGCGGCCTTTTTCTGGATGGTTCGCTAGAAGTTGGCGAGCGGGGCCGTAGCCCCCTTACGCTGCAAGTGGACCAATGCACGCTCACCGGCGCGGTCATCGTTACCGGCGCGGGCCACGAGGGGGCAAACCATCCGGCGAATGTGGAGGTGGTCAGGAGCGTGGTGGGCGCAATCCGTTTGCAGGAGGGGAACGGCCGTTTAATCCTCCGGGACAGCATCGTTGATCCCGGCCCGGACGACGACGTCAGCCCGGTGCAAACCGACGAAACGAGCGCGACGACCATCGAGCGCAGTACCATCGTGGGGGATGCAGAGCTGCCGCAGTTGCAAACGCTGGCGGACAGTTTGATTTTGGGACGGCTGAACGCTCCGGCGGCGGCGGCCGTGCAGTACAGCTATTTTCTGGCTCCCGCCGCGCCGCCAGCGGATTGGCGGCATTGTGTGACGGGGGTGGGGGAACGGCCGTTGTTCATCAGCCGCCAGGCGGCCGATCCCGGCTATCTGCAATTGGCGGCTGCCTGCCCGGCCGCTATTGCTGCCGGGGCCAGCGACGGCGGCGAAATGGGCGCGACCAATCGCTGGCGCAACCACCACCGCCAGCAAAATCTACTACGCTTGCGCGATGATTATCTGCCGTTGGGTTACGAATTGGCCGTTGTACACATCACTTAACAGAGGCAACCATGAAAGGCGATTTTTCACGCAACACCTTCAACCCGGAAAATCCGTACCACAGCGTGCGGCTGCAACAAGGGCGCATCTTGCTGGATGCGGATTGGAACGAGCAGGCGGACCTGCTGAATCTGCGCCACGCCGCCGCCATGCGCCACCTCATCGGGGCGCATGGCGGCCTCGGCGATAGCTTTCGCATCGCTCTGGCCGAGTCGGATGGGGCGGACGAGGCGGCTGAAGGACAACGGCCGTTGCCAGATCTGCTCGTCCATCCCGGTGAGTATTACGTTGGCGGTTATCTAAGTCAGCTAAACGGAGACGCCCCCATTCCGCTGGCGCAGCAACCCGCGCAGCCCGACTGGCAAGCGCATTTGGCTGAAACTTTGGGAGAACACAACGCCGCCATCGTTTATCTGACCGTTTGGGAGCAGCATCTGACAGCTTTGGAAGAACCGGCCCTGGCCGAACCGGCGTTGGGCGGTGCGGATACGACGACGCGCAGCCAATTGGTCTGGCAAATCCGGCTGCTACCATTGGCGGAGACGCCCGCAGAAGATGCGGCGCTGGAATCGCTGCCAGATTGGTCGGCGCTGACGCAGCGCGACAGACCGACGCTGACGGTGAAACGAGGGTATGCCAGTGAGAACCGCCTGTATCGCCTGGAAATTCACAGCGTAGAGGGTGATGATGTCACCTGGAAATGGTCGCGCCACAACGGGGCCAGCGCCTACCGCCTGACAAATCTGGAGCCAGACGCATCTATGAAGAACCTACGCGCTACCGTCGGCCGCGCCTGGATGGGCAGCGTGAACCTGACCCGTGAGATGGCGTTGGAGTTGAGCTGCGCGGCGTGGGAGTTAAACGGCCGTTCTGGTATCCCCGCCCGATTGCTTTCCACCCCGGACAGCGGCCCGCAGCCGGCGCTTGATCTGCAACTATTCAGCCCCATCGCTCCGGCCGACTGGCCCTTGCTGGAAGCAGGGGCGACGCTGCGCCAATGGGACCATCGGGTTAAGGAAGGGAACGGTATGCTGCCCTTGAAGCCGGGGGCGTTGACTGAGTTGGAACAGGGGATGATGGTGACGTTTGCGGAGAACGGCCGTTATCAGCCGGGCGACTATTGGCAAATTCCGGTGCGCATTGGCGATGCCGTTGGCGAAACTGTCCAGGTTCCCTGGCAGGGGCCGTGGCGCGTTTACGCCCCCCTGGCCCTGCTCTATGAGGCTGATGGCTGGCGGATTCGTGACGGCCGTCGGGTGTATGAAAACCCGGCCGCCCTATTTGCCCGGCTTGCCCGGCTGCAAACCGCTCTAGCCGCCACCGGGCAAGCCCTGGACGATCTTCGTCGTAAAACAGAGGAAGAACACGAGACACAAGAGGAAGCAATCACTTTGTTACAAGGCCAATTGGCTGACTTGAGCGCCCAACTCAACGAAGTTGCCGGGCGCCCAAGCAGCCGTGATAGCCGAGCCTATCGCTCGCAAACAGCCCTGGATATGGGCGAGGTTGTGTCCCATTCCAGCACAAGCGACGACGCCATCGTTCGCGCCACTCGCGCCCAGTCGCCGATTGGGGTGGTGGCCTTGCGCCCCGATGGTTTGGGTCCTGACCAGTATGAGGTGGTCTTGTCTGGGCCAGCATTGTGCCGGGTTCATGGCGCAGTCCGCCCTGGCGATTTGTTAGCGATGAGTGAAAAGGCAGGGCATTTAGCGCCTGCTTCCCGCTGGACCATCTGGTTTCAGCCGGAGCGCATTTTTGCGCGGGCGATAGACATGACGACGACTTCTGAAAGCGGCCTTATTTACGTTTATGTGCTGCCCTCTACACGCCGTCGTGGTTAATCTGACTAACTGACCTGGCTGGTGGCCGTTTCTCCCCACAAGCCTCACCATCCCCCGTTAAACCATGCCCAGCAGTCTCTGAACAAACCGGCTATATGTCAACTCATCTCTCCCCGCCCAAACCACACACCTACGCCCAGAGAGCGCGTCAAGCCCGTCGCTCCCGCTCCGGGCAAAAGCTAAAAAAGCTCTCGATTTAGTCGAGAGCTTTTTATTTTCTGCACGCCACACCCGCTGCGGGTTCCACCCTGAGTCGCTCCCGTCAACTCTTTAACGAAATTGAGACAAACAAGCCAACAAGCCTCTAGCCAATCCAGGTGAATTGCAGCACAATAGAATGAAAGCAATGGGTCTCCACTTTAATGGGTCATGACGGCACGGCTGTCATTGAAAAACGCTATGCACGTTCTCCATCTTCACTGGCTCACGCCAACAACACCAGAGGAAAACGGCCGTTGTCCCCACCCCACCCCTCAGCGAATCGCTGGCCGCCTTCTGGCAAATCGGCCCGCAGATTGACAGCTTCATCTGTCGGGGTAGGTGAGGTGGCGGGGAACGGCCGTTGCCACCATGCAGACCAACCGGCCTGCCTTATCATCTCCTCGCCCAGGCAAGCGGTATAGCTCAGGTGCAGTTTGCCACCCGGCAGAGGCAGCGCCAGGCGGTGGGTACGGCCGTCTGGCACCAGACGCCGCAGCATATCCACCCAGGTTGTATACTTGAGTGATCCGACAACTTGCTGAAGGCTTTGTGGTGATGGGGCATGACTCACTCCAGATACATCGCGGCGGCGGCAAAGGCATCCTCGGGTATTCCGAAGAAGTTTCCATCTGGGAAAACGGACAGTTCGTATTTCTCATTGCTGTAGGTGTAGAAAGCAAAGCCCCATTTATCCCCGCCAAAGTAGCGCAAGCGGCAAAGATGCGTAGGTGTATTGCGCAGCCGCTCTATCGTTTCTTCGCGTGTTTCCGGCCAATCTGCTGGCGGCCAGCCATCGGCGATAAATGGTTCGGTGTAGGCATCAATGTAGCAAAACTGACCGCGAAAGCGGATGTCCAGGCGGGTGTATTTCCCGGCATAGTTTTCGGCGGCAAATTTTTCGATGCGCTGGGTCACTTCTCGTTTTTTGTTTTCGGGAATCTTTATCCCACCGGAATCCGGGTCAAATATCCATTGTTTTTGAGCCATGTCACGTTCTCCTTGTCTGTGAGTGAATCCAAGTGTGGCTCAATTATAGAACGGAATCATGATGTGGCGATAACGGCCGTTTCTCCCCTAATCATCTATCCACCTTTGTCGAATCGTTGTTTCACTTACTCCTTTATGCTATCCTATTTAGAGCAAGTTTAGAGGGGAAATAGCCGCCAAACCAGACATTATTTCACTGGAATTCCCGCATAATTGCAACTTCACCATCACATCTCGTTTACTCTACAAAATCGCTCATCATGGCCAGACTCGAAGACTTAAAACCAGGCGTACAAGTTCGGGGAATCTTACCAGACCAGGCTGTCACGTTGGTGGATGTTACCTGGCATGGCGCCGCCGCCATCGAAATTATCTACAAACGCGCCGACGGCCGTCCTGGCAACCAACTCCTCTACCGCAGCGACGAACCCGGCCTGACCCTCAGCCAAACCAAACAGAAATGGGCCTTTACTGCCGATGGCGAGACCTTTCGTCTGGTAGCTGAAGCATTTCGCATCCACCTGGCTCATCTTTTTGACCCGGTGCTGGCTGTGCATACCTCTGTTGTGGAACCGCTACCGCACCAGATAACGGCCGTTTACGGGGAAATGCTCTCGCGCCAACCCCTGCGTTATTTATTGGCGGATGATCCCGGTTCTGGCAAAACCATCATGGCCGGGCTGCTCATCAAAGAACTCATCGTGCGTGGCGACGTGCGCCGCTGCCTCATCTGTGTCCCCGGCAGCCTCGCTGGACAGTGGCAAGATGAATTGTGGTCTAAATTTCAGACCCACTTCGACATTCTCACCCGTGAAGACATCGAAGCTTCTGTTAGCGGCAATCCCTTTGAAGAAAAAAACCGGCTCATCATCCGGCTGGATCAAGTGGCTCGCAGCGAAGAACTACAAGCCAAACTCAGCCGCACAGATTGGGATATGGTTGTCGTGGATGAAGCGCACAAAATGTCCGCTTCCTTCTGGGGCGGCGAGATGAAAGTCACCAAGCGCTACCGATTGGGCGAACTGCTGGGCCGCATCAGCCGCCACTTCTTGCTCATGACCGCTACTCCCCACAACGGCAAAGAAGAAGATTTTCAGATGTTCCTGCGCCTTATTGACCCCGACCGTTTTGAAGGTCGTTTCCGGGAAGGGGTGCATGAGGTGGATGTGTCCGACATTATGCGCCGCATGATCAAAGAGGATCTGCGCCGTTTTGACGGCCGTCCCCTTTTCCCCGAGCGCCGCGCCTATACTGTCAACTATCAACTTTCTACACCTGAGCAAGCCTTGTACGACAGTGTCACCGACTACGTGCGCACCCAATTTAACCGCGCTGAAAAGTTATTGGACGATAAACGAAAGGGTACTATTGGTTTTGCCCTGACCGTTTTGCAGCGGCGATTGGCTTCTTCCCCTGAAGCAATCTATCAATCATTGCGCCGTCGCCGCGAACGGCTGGAAAAGCGGCTGCAAGAAGTTAAATCCCTGGTCGGAGCGCCAGCTTCTAGCTGGCAGCCAGACAACCAACTCCCGCTTTTCGACGACGAAGATTGGGATGATTTTGATGAGGCTCCCGCTGAAGAAGCGGAAATCTTGGAAGAGTTGGTCATGGATGCCGCTACGGCGGCGCTTACGGCTGCCGAATTGCAAGAGGAAATCTCCCTTCTGCATGGGCTGGAAGGGCAAGCCTTCCGGGTGCGGCAAAGCGGCACGGATCGCAAATGGGAGCAGTTAGCCACAATTATTCAAGATGATGAACACATGGTGGACACAGAGGGCAACCGGCGCAAACTGGTCATCTTTACCGAACACCGCGATACCCTGCGCTACCTGCAAGAACGCATTACCACGCTCTTTGGCCGGGATGAGCACATTGTCCATATTGATGGTGGTCTCAGACGTGAAGACCGGCGGGTGATCGAAGACCGTTTTCGTAATGACCCGGATGTTCATTTTCTGTTAGCCACCGATGCGGCCGGAGAAGGCATTAACTTGCAGCGGGCGCATTTGATGATCAACTACGATCTGCCCTGGAACCCTAACCGCTTGGAGCAGCGCTTTGGCCGGATCCACCGTATCGGCCAGACAGAAGTCTGTCATCTTTGGAATCTGGTCGCCGCTGGCACCCGTGAAGGGTATGTCTATGAACGACTGCTGCGAAAATTGGAAACGGAAAGCCAGGCGCTAAACGGCCGTGTCTTCGACATCCTGGGCCAATTGTTTGAGCAAACGCCTTTGCGCAAACTGCTCATGGATGCCGTTTTATACGGAGATCGCCCCGACGTGCGTGCCCAGTTAGACAAGGCCGTTGATAATGCCGTAGACCGTGACCATGTGCGCAGCTTGCTGGAAACGCGCTCTCTGGTCGCCCAAACCCTCGATCTCAGCCAGATTGAGCGTATCCGGGCCGACATGGAACGTTACGCCGCCCGCCGTTTGCAGCCTCACTACATTCAAGCCTTTTTCTTGCAAGCCTTCCAATCGTTGGGGGGCGCTATCAAGGAGCGTGAGGCGGGGCGTTACCGCATCACCCATGTTCCTGCCGCCATTCGAGAGCGGGCGCAGGCACTGGGCAAAGGGCTGCCTGTCTTGAGGCAATATGAACGGGTCTGTTTTGACAAGGAGCTTATTGGCGTCTCTGGCAAACCATTGGCCCAATTTATTTGCCCCGGCCATCCCTTGTTGGACACGGCGATTGAGATGGTTTTGGACAAACATCGCCCATCGCTGCGGGAAGGTTCGGTGCTAATCGACGCCACCGATCCTGGTCAGGAGCCGCGTGTGTTGTTTTTCCTGGAACAAACCATCCGTGATGCCGCCCAACGCCCTATTTCGCAAGAGGTTCATTTTGTGGAAATTGATGAAGCTGGGGGCATCCGTGCCGGAGGCAGCGCGCCGTATCTGGACTATCGCCCTGCCACCCCTGAAGAATTGGCTCAAATTCGCAGCCGCCACTTGAGCGGACAAACAGCGGCAGCCGTGACAACAAACCTGGATGCACAAGTGATTAGTTATGCCATCGAACAGTTGATTCCCCAACATCTGGAACGGGTACGATCCCGCCGTGAGGAATTGATTGATAAAACCCTCCATGCCGTGCAGGAACGACTGACCAAGGAGATTAACCATTGGGATGCCCGCGCCGCTGTCCTACGCCGCCAGGAACGAGAAGGTAAACCCAATGCCCGCCTCAATTCAGCGTTGGCACAGCAGCGGGCCGATGATCTGTCGGCTCGGCTGAAGCGGCGCAAGGAGGAACTGGCTCTGGAACGGCAGCTATCTGCCGCGCCGCCGGTGTTGGTGGGTGGGGTATTGGTGGCGCCTGTTGGCTTGCTGCTAGGCGAGCGCACGCCGCCAGACTTGCTGGACACGCGCATCACGGAAGCCATTGCTGTGAAAGCGGTGTTGGCAGTGGAAATCGACCTGGGCAATCACCCCCAGGATGTGGGCAGCCAGAATCTGGGTTATGACATTGAAAGTTTTGATCCGCAAACGGGGCGTCTTCGTTTTATCGAAGTGAAAGGGCGTAAAGCCGGGGCCAAAACCGTCACCATCACCAAAAACGAAATCCTGACAGGCATCAACAGCGCCGACCAGTTTATTCTGGCGTTGGTGGAAGTGGAAAATGGGCAGGCCAAACCACCCCGTTACGTGCGCCATCCCTTCCAAAAAGAACCGGATTTTGGCGTTACCAGCGTCAACTACAACCTCGCGGATCTGTTGGCCGTCAGCCATGCGCCGGGCAGCAGCACGCTGCTGCCATAGAATCGGCAACCGTGATTGGCTTACTTTGTGTTACAATACATACTACAATACATATTGTTGGAACGTGAGCAGTAAATGAAAATGGAGCGCCGGCTGCCCCATTGCTGAGTGCAAACCCGTCGCTGCGGTATCCTTGCCGCGCTATGGGCTGTAGGCTGGCGAGGATTGGAATCCTCGGCCACTTTATACGAGGAGATGACCCATGCAAAAAATCATTGGCGTCACAGAAATGCAGCGCAACTTCCGCGCCGTATTTGACGAAGTTGCCAACGAAAATACCCCATACGTTCTTACCCGTGGCAGCCGTCCTGAGGTGGCTCTCATTCCTTACGAAACCTTTTTACAGCTTATGCAGTGGCAGGAGCAGGAGGTTTTCAGCCGATTCGACCGTTTAGCCGCCAGCATTGCCGCCGCCAATGAAGGCTACACGGAAGAAGAAGTGCAGGCGGATGTCGCCGAAGCCCTGGCCGCAGTGCGTAAACAGGCATAAACAACCATGCGCATCGTTGCCGACACCAACGTCCTGGTCAGCGCCGCCATCAAACCTAACGGCCGTTTTGCCATCCATTTGCGTCAGGGCACATTTCAGTTGTTGGTCAGCGATGCCGTGTTGGATGAGATGATCGACGTGCTCAATCGCCCGCGCTTGCGGCGTAAATATAACCTGACCCCACAGTACATTCATCTCTACTTACACCTGATTCGGCTGCGCTCCGACTACGTCACGCCGACCGAGACCATCACTGCCTGCCGTGATGCGAAAGATAACAAATTTTTGGAACTGGCCGCTGCCGGTCAGGCCGATCTCTTAGTCACCAATGATGCTGACCTGCTTGCTCTGCATCCCTTTCGCCAGACACCGATCATAGACAGTGCTGGTTTTGTAATGATTCTGGATGCCAACGAGTGATCAAAGGGGAATGAACAAGGCGCGTGTTGCATAGTGCAACCAATGCGATTAAAATGCAGGATAAACGGAGCGCCTGCTGCCAGCAGGCAAGTGAGCAACCTATGCCAACCTTACATGTACGTAATGTGCCGGAAGCACTCTATGACCGATTGCGCGAGCGAGCGCAGGAACGCAACCGCTCCTTGAGCGCGGAAGTGCTGATCCTGCTCGATTTTGCCCTGGATGAAAGTGAAGATACCCAAACCGAACTGCTAGACAGCATTCGCCGCCGCCGTTTTTATAACCCGGCAGCGGTGGGTGCGCCGGACAGCGGCAGTTTACTGCGTGAGGATCGCGCACGGTAATGGACAGTGGCCTGGTGGGTGATTGCGTGGTGGATGCCAGTGTGGGCATCAAGCTGTTTTTGCTAGAAGACGGCTCGGAGGCGGTTGACCACCTGTTTGCGCAGTTGGGCGCGGATCCCCCCGCCCGTTTTTATGTGCCAGATCTGTTTTTTGTGGAATGCGGCAATATCTTGTGGAAATACGTGCGCAATTTTGGCTATGACGCCGCCAGCGCCCGGCAGGATGTGGCTGATTTGCAAGCACTGCGCCTGCAAACTGTCTCCACGGCTGATTTACTGACGCCCGCTTTTGAACTCGCTTTGCAATATGACCTGACGGCGTATGACGCTTGTTATGCCGCTTTAGCCCAACAGCTATCCCTGCCATTGATAACAGCCGACAAGCCGCTGATGCGTAAACTGGCAGCGAGTGGCATGCGCCGGGTTGACGCTCCCCCCGCTTATCCTGAAAGGCTGGGAGCCTCTTTTGGTCGGCGCTTCGCCGGGTTGGCGCGCCCCGGCAAAATTGGGTGCTGGGAACCCCAGTCGCCCTTACCCGGAAGCCATCAAGCCCCAGCGCCCGTGAGAAATCGATACGGCATGGGCACCCCAGCACGCTGCATTTATGGTGGGCGCGTCGCCCATTAGCCGCTGCCCGCGCGGTGATTTTTACTTCGCTGGTGGATGACCCCGGCCATGACCCCAACGCCCCGCCCGCTTTTTTGAAAGGTGCAGGCGGCCGGAATTGCCGAAGGGCAAGAATGCCAGCGGAATTGACGCTGCGGGCAATTCCGCCGACACACCGCGCCAGCGGCTGTTTGACTTTATCGAGCGGCTGGTGACGTGGGAGGCGACGACGGACGAGAAAATCCTGACGACGGCGCGGGAGCTGATTATGCTGGCGACGGACGGGAATCCGCCGCCGCTGCTGGATCCCTTTGCTGGGGGCGGCAGTATTCCCTTGGAGGCGCAGCGGTTGGGGTTGGAAGCCCACGCCAGCGACCTGAACCCGGTGGCGGTGATGATCAACAAGGCGCTGATTGAAATACCGCCCAAATTTGCCAACCAACCGCCCGTAAACCCGCGTGACCGGGCCAAAGTGGGGGGCACCAGCCAGTGGAAAGGGGCCGGCGGCCTGGCCGCCGACGTGCGCTACTACGGCGAATGGATGCGCGACAAAGCGTGGGAGCGAATAGGCCACCTCTACCCCACCTATGGAACGCCTGCTTCCAGCGGGCAAGGGCCAAGGATGTTGGCGGCGCTCCTGAGGGGGAGACGGTGATTGCCTGGCTGTGGGCGCGCACGGTGAAGTGTCCCAACCCGGCCTGCGGAGCGCAGATGCCGCTGGTGAGTTCTTTTGACTTGAGTAAAAAGAAGGGCAAAGAAACGTGGGTAGAACCGCAGATTGACCGGCAAAAGCGCACGGTGACTTTTACCGTGAAAAGCGGCAAAGGCAAAGCGCCGGAACCGCCAAAACAGGGGCGTGGCGCTAATTTCAAATGCCTTGTCTGTGGTGAAATTGCGCCGGATGCTTACGTAAAAAGCGAGGGTGTTGCCAAACGTATGGGTACAAAGTTGATGACAATTGTCACCGAAGGGAAAAACGGCCGTAACTACCATGCTCCCACCCAAGACCATGAAAAAACAGCCGCGCAAGCCATACCAGAGTGGGCGCCTCAGGGTGAACTTCCCGGCAACGCCCGCTGGTTTTCACCGCCGCTATTCGGTATGACAGAATATGCCGACCTCTTCACCCCCCGCCAACTCGCCGCCCTGACCACCTTTAGCGACCTGGTGGCCGAAGCCCGCGCCCAAATCCTAGCGGACGCTCAGGCCGTTTTGCCAGATGATGATACGCCGTTAAGGGAAAACGGCCGTGGCCCCCGTGCCTACGCCGAAGCCGTCAGCGTTTATCTCACATTTGGCGTAAGCCGGCTTTCAGATCGGCAGTCAACAATTTGCAGTTGGGATATTGGATATACCAAGATTAGGAACACTTTTGCTCGACAAGCAATTCCTATGACATGGGATTATGCTGAGGGCAATCCTTTCAGTGAGTCAACAGGCAACTTTATCGACTTGTTAGGATGGATTCCAAAAGTTCTTGAATCTAATACATCAGTTATACCAGGATACGTTAACCAAGCTGACGCGACCAAACTAGAAAATTCAGTAGCTATTCCTATTTCAACTGACCCACCATACTATGACAATATCGGCTATGCGGATTTATCCGACTATTTCTATGCTTGGTTGCGGCCCAGTTTGCGTGATGTATTTCCAGATGTTTTTGGGACGATGCTTGTACCTAAAAAACCAGAATTAATAGCATCTTCTTACCGCTTTAACGGCAGTGCGAATGCAGCAAATGAGCATTTTGAAACGGGCTTAATGCAGGCATTCTCCAAAATGCGGCAAATTATTCCGCCAGAATATCCTTTGACCGTTTATTACGCTTTTAAGCAGCAAGAAATTGTGGTGGAAGAAGGCACAGCCAGCACCGGTTGGGAAACAATGCTTAACGGCCTCATCGAAACAGGTTTTGCCATCGTGGGCACATGGCCTATGCGTACTGAACTCAGCAACCGCATGGTTGCCAGCGGTACCAACGCCCTCGCTTCCTCCATCGTCCTCGTCTGCCGCCCGCGCCCGGATGATGCGCCTATCACCAGCCGCCGTGAATTCGTCAACACCCTGCGTCAGGAATTACCCGCCGCCCTGCGCGAAATGCTGTCCGGCAACATCGCCCCTGTAGACTTAGCGCAAGCCTCCATTGGCCCTGGCATGGCTGTCTACAGCCGTTACAGCCAGGTGCTGGAACCCAACGGCGACCGTCTCGCCGTGCGCGCCGCCTTGCAGCTCATCAACCAGGTACTGGACGAATACCTGGCCGAAACCGAAGGCGACCTGGACGCCGATTCCCGCTTTGCTGTCGCCTGGTTCGAGCAGTTCGGCTTCAAGTCCGGCGAATTTGGCGTCGCCGACGTCCTGGCCCGCGCCAAAAACACCTCGGTCGATGGCCTGGTCAACGCCGGTGTCATCGCCTCCGGCGCAGGCAAAGTGCGCCTGCTCACCTGGGAAGAGTTGGATCCCGGTTGGGACCCGGCCACCGACAAACGCGCCACCGTCTGGGAAGCCACCCACCACCTCATCGAACGGCTCAACATCCACGGCGAAGAAGGGGCAGCCCTGCTGCTGGCAAAAATGTCCCCCGAACTGGCCGCCGACGCCCGCCAACTCGCCTACCGCCTCTACGCCATCTGCGAGCGCAAAGGCTGGGCCGACCACGCCCGCGATTACAACGCCCTGGTCATCTCCTGGTCATCCAGCCAGGAACGCGCCGCCGAGGTAAAACAGACGTACCAGCAAAGGAGACTTATCGAATAGGAGCGCGGGCATCCCTGCCCGCAACCTGGCAAGCAAGGATGCTTGCGCTCCAGCAGAGCGTGGGCATCCCTGCCCGCAACCTGGCCTTGCTCGCCCTGCAAGCTGCGCTCGGGCAACCGCGGCGCCGGCATCCCTGCCCGCACCTGGCAAGCAAGGGGCGCGCTCAGCAGAGCGTGGGCTCCTGCCCGACCTGGCAAGCAGGAGCTGCGCTCAGCATCCCTGCCCGCCTGGCAAGCAGTGCGCTGCGTGGGCATCCCTGCCAACCGGCAACAAGATGCTTGCGCTCCAGCAGGGGGCATCCCTGCCCGCAACCTGGCAGCAAGAATGCGCGCTCCCGAGCGCGGGCACCCTGCCCGCAACCGGCAAGGATGCTTGCGCTCCTTAGAGGAGAGGAAAGATGGCACAACATAAAGGTTGGCACTCACGAGGTTACTTGCCACACTTCGATGCACCAGGCATCATTCAAGGTATCACCTTTCGGTTGTATGATGCTTTGCCGGCCCGGGTGATCCAGGCATTGGTTCATGATAAAGTGACAATGAATGATAGCCAGAGGCGCACTCGTATTGAGGAATATCTTAACGCAGGCTATGGCGCTTGTTATTTGCGTGATCCACGTATTGCATCGCTGGTAGAAAAGGTATTTTTCTATTTTGACAATGAATGTTATCGGCTGCTGGCCTGGGTTATTATGCCTAATCATGTGCATGTTCTGATTGAGTTGTATGAAGGATTTCCGATGGGTCAAGTTTTGCACAGTTGGAAATCATATATCGCTTTGGAAGCAAACAAGATATTGGGGCGTAAAGGTGATTTTTGGTTTGAGGATTATTTTGACCGGTATATTCGGGATGAGCGGCATTATTTCAATGTTGTGCGCTACATTCACGAAAACCCGGTGAAAGCTGGCCTGGTAGAGAAAGCGGAAGATTGGGAATTTAGCAGCGCGAAATTATGGAGCGCAGGCAGCCTGCCTGCGTAAGAAGGCGAGCAGGGATGCTCGCGCTCCGTAGGAGGAAGACATGGCACTCAGCAATAGAGAACGAGTTGGACGGGTACTGGAAACATTAAAGGAAGGGTTGGCTCCTTTTGCCGTGCGTGAATGCCGTATGGTTTACAAGGGTGATTTTGCCCGTGAAATTGATGCGGCATTGACGAGTAATGCTTATGAACTGCCCCGTAACGCTTTCCAAGACGCCGATACGCTCATCAACAGCCTGGATGTCCACAACGTTTTGAACTTGATGTGGCGGCGCTGGAATGAAGTTTTCCAAGACAAGTTGGGGCACACGGGACGCAGTTACGTCAGTGAAATGATGCAGGCGCGGAACGATTGGGCACATCAAAAGCCGTTCAGCAACGATGCCGCCTACCGCATGGCCGATACCGCCAGTCGTTTACTCAAGATGGTCAGTGCCGGTGAGCAAGCGGCTCAGGTGGAACAAATTGCCCATGAGCTGCTGCGGCTGCGCTTTCAAACCGATGCCAAAAAAGCCAAGGAAGAAGCAGAAGGCCAGAAAACTGTGGAAACAACGACACTGGCCGGATTGAAGCCCTGGCGAGACGTAATCAGCCCACATCGTGATGTCGCAAACGGCCGTTACCTGCAAGCCGAATTCGCCGCTGACCTGTCACAAGTGCTGGCCGGTACCGCCGAAGCCGAATACCAGGATCCGGTCGAATTCTTCCGCCGCACCTATCTCACCGAAGGTCTGCTAAATATGCTGGTCACCGGTGTGCAGCGCCTGACTTCGCAGAGCGGCGATCCGGTGGTGCAGTTGCAAACAGCGTTTGGCGGTGGCAAGACCCATTCCATGTTGGCGCTCTATCATTTGTGCGGCGGCAAAATCAAATTAAGTGATTTTGCTGGTGGCGAAAGTATTGGTAAGGGCATCAATCATGTAGATTTACCAGACGCCAATCGTGCGGTACTGGTGGGCACGGCCCTCGATCCGGCGCGCCCCCATGAATACCCGGATGCCACCGTCCATACCTTGTGGGGAGAACTGGCCTACCAGCTTGGTGGGGCAAAAGGGTACGCCATCGTCTCACAGGCTGACCTAAAGGGCGTGAGTCCCAACTCCAACACCCTGACAGAACTGCTGGATACATTTGGCCCTTGTCTGATTATGATTGACGAGTTCGTGGCCTATGCCCGCAACATCTACAAAGTAGACGGGCTGCCTTCGGGTTCTTTTGATTCTGTCACCACCTTCATTCAGGCGCTTACCGAAGCGGTGCGCCGTGCCCCCGATTCAATGCTGCTTATCTCCTTGCCAGAATCAGATATTGAAGTGGGCGGCGAAGCGGGCAAAGAAGCGCTGAACCGGCTGGCCCACATCGTGGGTCGGATTGAGTCGGTGTGGAAGCCGGTGACAGCCACGGAGAGCTTTGAAATCGTGCGCCGCCGCCTCTTCGCCAGCGAGGTGGATTATGCGGCGCGGGATGCCGTTTTGCAGGCGTTTAGCAGTATGTACCGCAACAGTGCCGGAGAGTTTCCCTCTGGCGTGGCTGAACGGGACTATTATGACCGCATGGTGGCGGCATATCCCATCCATCCTGAATTGTTTGATCGGCTTTATCAAGACTGGTCAACGCTGGAGCGGTTCCAACGTACTCGTGGCGTGCTGCGCTTGATGGCGGGTGTCATTCATCAGCTATGGACACGAAATGATGCCTCGCTGCTTGTTATGCCCGGTACGATTCCTTTAGCCGCTACGCCGGTGCGCAATGAACTGCTGCGCTACTTACCGGATACGTGGACGGCCGTTTTCGACAAAGATGTGGATGGTCCCGAGTCGCTCCCCCACCAAATTGACGGGGATGTACCAATGCTTGGTCGTTATTCTGCCGCCCGGAGGGTGGCGCGTACAGTTTTTGTGGGCAGTGCGCCTTCAGTGGCTGGTCAGCGGGTGCGTGGTCTCGAAGAAATTAGAGTGCGTCTGGGCTGTGCGCAACCGGGGGAGCCAACGGCCGTTTTTGGCGATGCCTTACGCCGTATGAGCAGCCAATTAACCTATCTTTACGGCGATGGCAGCCGCTACTGGTACGACACCAGGCCTACGGTGAACCGGCTGGCACATGATCGCGCCCAAGGAATCCCCATAGAAGAAGTGCGGGCAGAGATGGTGGTGCGGTTGAAGAAAGCGCCCAAAAACCGAGAGTTTGCCGCCTTCCATGTGGCCCCCCCTGACAGCGGCGACGTGGCAGACGAAGCCCGCGCCCGTATTGTCGTTTTACCTCCAGAGGCGACTTACAAGCGGAGCAATGGGCAAAGTCAGGCTGTCCAGACGGCTCAGGCTATCCTGGAAAGCCGTGGTAACGGGCAGCGCCATTACAAGAACATGCTAGTTTTTGTGGCGCCAGATGATAATGGGCTGGAAGGGTTAGAAAATGCCACCCGTGAATTTTTAGCCTGGCAATCCATCCAAAATGAGGGGGAGCAACTGAACCTGGACGCGCAGCAGCGCCGACAGGTAAAGAATAGTTTGGACAAGGGGGATGAAACGGTAGAACTGCGCCTCCGCGAAGCGTATAGCTGGTTGTTAACGCCCGTGCAGCCAGACCCGTTGGGCAAGATTGAGTTCCAGGCCAACCGCATCAGCGGTGATGACAGCTTCTATGACCGTGCCGCACGCAAGTTGAAACAAGACGGGCTACTTATCAAGGAGTGGTCTCCCGACATCCTGCGTATGGAGCTGGATAAGTACATCTGGGGTGAAGGCAAAGGCTGGACGGTGGGACTGAAACAATTGTGGGAATATCTTGCTCAATATTGTTATCTGCCCCGCCTGATGAATCAGGATGTGCTGATTGAAGCGTTGCAGAGTGGCGTCCGTCGCCTTGATGCCCCATTTGCTTATGCCACTGGTGTCAATGCGGAAGGCTACCATACGGGTCTGGTTTTCCAATCACCCGGCCAAATTTATTTTGATGATCAGAGTATCTTGATTCATCCTGATCATGCCAAAGAACCGCCGCCGCCGCCACCCAAACCTGGCACAGGGCCGTTACCACCCAAGCCTAGAACTGACCGGAAACCAGGTGATGATTTTGTCCCGCCACCACCTGAACCGAAAGCAACTACCCGTTATTACGGCCGTGTCGAGTTGGATCCGCAGCGTGTGAACCGGGAGATGGGCTTGATTGTGGAAGAGGTCATTGAACGTTTAACAAGTATCGTTGGCTGTGACGTGGAGATTTCAGTTGAAATCAACGCCAGGATGCCAGATGGGTTTGACGAGGGGACGATTCGCACGGTAAGCGAAAACAGCCGCACGTTGAAGTTTAGGCATTATGGGTTTGAAGAGGATTAAAAGATGGATCAACCCCGACCTCCAGATAGACGACCCCACCTTACAGCGCCATCTTGCGGAATATGAATTGACGCCTGACCCCGTTACGCTTGCCACAGCTCTGGATTATCGCACCGGTCGAAAACTGCCATCCTGGGGACTGACCGATTTCACGTTCATAAAGGACGACCCGGCAATGGGTAACACAGCGCTGTTATTAACGGCGTTTACCTATTACGCGCACACCGAAGGCAGGTTCGCCAATTGGCTGGCGTTAAAGCATCATGGCCCCACCCTCCCTGCTGCAAACATTGATTCAGATATTCCAGGTTCGGCTCAGGCCAATTGGGCTGATTCAAATACCACCACAAATCATAAACGTCACGCCCTTTGAGATAATCGCGCTGCAAAAGAGCGCTCAGTTTTCCGGCCAGAAGCGTGGCCGGATCATGGTGCTGCAAATTGAGGGGGACATATTTGTCTAATGGAGTCGTCGTTAAGCGCGCATGTGATGGTGGATTGGTATCTACACAGTGTGGATTGCCAGAAGTTTGGTTGGCGCAGACGCAACAAGTGTTCGCAGATACGCTTTCATAATGGTTCGTATTCGCCTGCTTCACGTCGAGCAGCCGTTGCCATCACCGCTAAAAATCCATCGCCGTCAATGACATCTTCCACAAGTCGGTGAACACGCGGGTCCATCGTCAACAAAGAAATGCACTGCTGCCCCCCCGGAATCACAATTCCGCAGACGTGGGTTGTCTGGGCAGCTGCCTCTAGCGAATAATCGGGTTCAATAACCAGACCATGCGCTCCTCTCACCGTCCCGCTGATTAATCCCACTAAGGCGAATTCCGAGAAATAATCGAGTGAAAGTTCGATGTATTTCGGAATTCGCTTGAGGCATTTTCGGATTGAAGGCTTATTTATTATTCCGAAAATGCCATAATGAATTGATAGCGCTCTTGTCACAGCCAACCGCACCCTGGTGTGAAGACCTCATCATCACCCTGGCGCGCCACTTTTGGCCGGACATAGCCGACACCTTTCCGTTTCCGCAGTGGGTGACCCAGGTAAAACAAATGTTGAAGGAACGGCCGTTTCTCCTATTGACAAGGTTAGCCACCTTTTACTAAAATGTTGGCAAATCGGTTTGTAATACAGACCGGTTTGAAGGAATATTGTTATGGCACGAATGGTTGAAGAGTACGTCAAACACACTTACCGTTACTTTTATGAAGATGGACTCGTCGAAATTGCTGTGGGCCTGCTGATGGTTGTTGTGGGAGCCGCGCTGTTTTCCTGGCAATACGTAGCTTCTTCGCTATTTAGAGTGATGATCTTAGTTGTAATTTTACCCGCTTCGATCATTGGCGGTATGTTTCTGGTCAGGCGGTTTGTCCATAAGGCAAAAGAGCGTGTCACGTATGTGCGCACTGGGTATGTATCCTTTCGGGAAGGGGAGCCAACAGGCAGTCGCTTATTTCCGTTGCTGTCCGCACTCGTTCTGCTGGTCGCTGTATTCTTTCTCCCAGAAGTCTTTTCCAGGTTGCAGTTTGCCATAGGCTATTTTTTGGTCGTTTTTCTCAGTTACCTGGGTTTTCGACTTGGAGTGCGGCGCTTCTACGGCGTTGGTATTTTAGCTTTCCTGATGGGCATAGCTTCCACAATCATATTTGCTAGTGAAATAGAAGGCGCCGGGCTGACTATTACCGGCGCTGGTGTTTTTATCCTGTTGTCCGGAGTTCTTACCTTCTTCCACTATCTTCGACAGCATCCTGAGCCGGGGAATGAGCAAGCATGAGCGACGCAATTCAGAAGCTGTCGGAAATTGACACGAATATTCATCAACCAGCCCGTTTGATGATTGTTGCTATTCTTTCAGCTGTGGAAGAGGCCGACTTTTTGTACCTATTACAACGCACTGGTCTGACGAAGGGAAACCTTTCTTCGCACCTCTCGCGATTAGAAAAAGTGGGCTACGTCCATGTCGAAAAGAGTTTTGTTGGGAAAATAACGCGTACGATATGCCGGCTTACGGATGAAGGGCGAGAAGCTCTGGAAGCGTACGGAGAGCAGATAAAAGCTGTCTTATGAAACAGATGTAAACTGGTAGAACTGTCTATATCGTTGTGCCATGCTGGCTCTCATTCTCAGCGACCGCCGCACCAAGCAGGAAGCGGGCAAAAAGGGGTAGTTTCATGATCAAAACTGTAAATCTTACTCGTCTATATGGATCTTTGGCCGCGGTGAAGGACCTGAACTTGACGACAAAGCCAGGCGAGGTATTTGGCTTTCTTGGACCTAACGGCGCTGGCAAAACCACTACAATTCGCATGATTGTTGGGCTTCTTCGCCCCTCCTCTGGCACAGTTGTTGTGGCTGATCATGATATTCAAACCGATCCTTTGGCTGTAAAACGTTCTGTAGGTTACCTGGCCCAAACACCCCTTTTGTACGATAGACTGACTGGCCGGGAGTTTCTGCGTTTTATGGGCGGTCTCTATGGTCTTGATGAGGAAACTATAGCGGCTCGCACAGATCGCTTGTTGGCGCTGACAGAACTCTCTGCCGATGCAGATCGCCTTATAGAGGGTTATTCTGGTGGTATGCGGCATAAGATTGGGCTTTGCGGCAGTTTGATCCATGAGCCGCCCGTGCTGGTGCTTGATGAGCCTCTGACCGGACTTGACCCGCTCAGTGCTAGGCGCGTCAAACAACTGCTGCGCCAGCTCAGCCAGCAAGGATGCACAGTTTTCTTGTCAACCCATGTTTTGGAGGTGGCAGAACGTGTCTGTGACCGCGTTGGGATTCTGGATAAAGGGCGGTTGATCACGGTAGGCACCATTGAAGCTTTGCGTGCCCAGGCTCAATCCAGTACCGAATCCACGTTGGAAGATCTCTTTATTCAACTTACAGGCGGTGAAACGACCGCCGAAATGGTTTACATGTTAGCGTAGAGGGGAAGGGTACATGATCTGGCAAATTCTGCGTCCGCATTATTGGATTCTTGATCGTAAGGTTCGAGCGACCCGGCCCATCGTCATCATTGCGCCTCTTTTGCTCGTGTTGTGGGGCGGAGAGTGGCTTTACAATAACGCAGTGAGCCAGTACTTGGGGCTTCTTAATTCTGAGCAAGCGGCAACGGCCGTTGCTACTTCCCTTCCCATTGGACTTTTCTTAATTCTGGCATTCTCTATTCTGGGGTTTGGCGATGTCTTGCACCAACTGTACCAGGCCACAGATATTGAATTGCTCATGGTTGCTCCAATTCCTAAGTCAATTATCTTCTTGGTCAAGTTAATTCAGTGCAGCCGGGCGCCGCTCATACCAGCCTTAAGTTTAGGGGCATCTCTGGCATTGTTGGGTTTGGCACGAAATGCTCCGGTGAGTTATTTCTTGCTTATCGTATTGTTGACTTTGCTGATCGTGATTATGGCAACGGCCGTTGTCATGATTTTAGCTGTCTTGCTTGCTCGCTGGCTGCCTGCCCAAAGAACGCGCTTTTGGATGCCTTTATTTGTCGCGCTTTTGACGCTCCTTATGATGCTGGGGCAGCAGTCGGCAACACAATGGTTTCTAAATCAGGTGAAGCTGATCACATTTTTTACCGATGCGTTATTCAACCTACAGAAACTGAGCCTGCTTCTGGTTGGGCTTGGCGGGATGACTGTTGTTATTAGTCTTGGCGCGTTGGGGATCTTTGTCTCATATTTTCACGAGAGTTGGAATCGGTACCGACTAGTGCCCACCGATCAGGCGGCAGTGTCTTGGGTTGAGCGTCGCCTCAAAAGAGTTCCCGGTTCAGCGACCTGGCTGCCGTCGCCCATGCGGTTTATCTGGGGTAAAGAATGGCTAGAAATGAGGCGAAATCCTCGCGGTCTGCTAAACCTGATGCAGCCGCTTGTGTTGGTTGCCGCCACGCTCATACTTTTCCTTGGTGCGGGAAAGGGAGCCGACGTTTTGCTCCCGCTCAGTTTTTATACAATCCTTGCGTTTCTTGCTCTATTCCTGACTATGCAGCCCATTGGCACGGCCCTAATGTCGGTGGCCCAAGAGGGACGCAACATTGCTTTGTTTCAGAGTACACCCGTCTCAATGAAGGCCATGCTTCAGGGAAAGTTCTGGGCTACCTGGATACCGGTGGCTTTGTCCTGGGTAGTTGTTCTTATTGCAGCAGGTGTGTGGCTGCACTTTCCAGTTTGGCAAACGGCCGTACTTGTGGGAACGGCCGTTTGGGGATTGGCTGGAGCTTCGGCAGCAACAATGGCGGTTGGTGGACTAATGGTTGACTTCTTGGCCGATGATTTAAGACAACGAACATCCCCGTTGGTAAACTACCTGGTAATGGGATTGAACGCCATTTTTGTGCTCTTGACGATCGTCACCTCCATCTGGCTTATTGTTCATCTGTTTCCAGACAGTCTGGCTGTACTCATTATACGGGGACTGGCTGACATTTCGGTTGTGGGGTGGATTTTCTCGAACGACTTGAGAATTCCACTCAGTTTGGTTGCTGGTCAACTAATCTTTTGGCTGGGGCTAAAACTGCTGTGGGCCGCCGCCGCTCGTCGCCTTGAAGGATGGGAAGCAGGTTGAAGGAAATAAACGAGATTACCTGCGTAGGCAGCAATTCTCAATTTGCCCTGGTGTGATAGTAGGGGCGGGACGGCGCGGACGGGTAACAGCCGCAGCGAACGCCATTTTCCCGCGCCGTCTCGCCCAATGGGACCCAAAGAGGGGCGAGACAGGCGGGAGGCCAGGTATTGGTGATTGGCAAAAATGTTGCCCCGCCTGTCCCGCCCCTACGGCTGGATTGCAAAATGAGAACCGCTGATATAAAGGCTTTGCGGCCCGGATTGAGTACAGCGACGAAGACCAATGCTTCGTCGGCCATATTGCCGCTATTCAAGGTGTGGTCGGCTTTCATGGCGAGTCGGTCTCCGAGCTACGCGCCGCCTTTGAGGCGGGCCTGGAGAAGTGCGCCAGACTGAACCGCCCGCCGCAGAAACCCTATTCCGGCAAGCTGATGCTGCGCATCCCACCCGACATTCATGCGGCCGTGGCTATGGCTGCTGAGGTGAGCGGGAAGAGCATCAACCAATGAGCCGCCGAGCGGTTTGCCGACGCTGTGCAGTCGCAACGCTGTTGTTGGCCGACGGAAAAGCGGTTTGCCCTTCCGTCTGAAAAGTGTTCTCTGGTCAGACGGCCGTTGATCGTCAACGATACCCCCACAACGTTTCACATCCCGGCCATCTCCGCCAGATGACGGTTAATAGCCCGTCTAAACAGAAGTGAAATCAGCCAGACTAAGGGGCGGGTTAGGGGTCGTACAGGGTACATGGCAAAACTGCGCCTGACAGCAGTTCCTTGTGGGACCGTTTTCAGGCGCCATTCTTCCGTAAAGTGAGACGCCAGACGACTGAGCGGCGGAGTAAATTCATGCAGCTTCATCGCCACTTCCTCACCGGGAACCCACCGGTAGATTTCTTCCACGTGGCCTGATCCGTCGGTGTTACGCACACGAATGCGCGACCCGATCATGTCTTCGGTGCGGTTTTCATAGACGGCGCTTTGGATACCGGGCAAAAAACCGTAACCGGCGAATTGGCTCCAGGCGTCCACATCGGCAATCGCCGTACAGATTTCTTCTCTCGTGCGGGGAATGAGCGTATGGCATTGAAAGGTAATCGGTTTCATCTCTGTTTTCCGTGATTACGCATCAGCCTCAAACAGCACTTCCACCAGCGGACTACCCGCGACCAACTCTTCCACCGATTTGACCTGGCGGTGATACCAGCCCATCTCCGGCGCGGACAGAATCCGCCGCCGCTCGTCGGCATCGGCGATGAATCGCGCCTGCGCCGGTAAATCGGCGCGCAGCGATTCTTTCAGGTGAAAGGTGAAGCGGGGATTGTGCCGCAGGTTGGCGTACCAGTCGCGGGTTCCGGGAGTGCCGGTGATGTAGATACGGCCGTCTACCTGTCGAAACCAGATTTCCATCCGTCGTGGCTGCCCGCTCTGGCGACCGATGGTGGTGATGTCTATGGTGCTGTCGGTCTGTAAAGCGCGGCGGATTTTGTCATCTATCATTGCTTACGCTCCTTTCATTGGTGGGTCAGGTACCAGTATTCAGGGTTCCAGGTTGCCATAGGCCGCAAAACGCAGCGCGGTGGGCAAAGGTTGTAATGGTTATCACACGGTGATTCTAACACGGCCGTTAGCCCTCATCACCACCTCTTCCCAGGCACGGCCGTCAATCTCGTGGGCTTCATTGTGGGCGGCCAGGGCGATGTAGGTGATAAGTTCGGCCAGACCATGCGTGAGAGGGTAGACGGCCGTTCCCAGGGCATATCCACATCCGGTTCCGCTTCCACCCAGAGAAACGCTTTATTGTCGGGCAAGTTGGTGGCGAGGGCAACGGCCGTTTGCTTAATCTCCGTCGCCAACTCCACCACCCGGCGCGCCTCGGTCAGGTTTTGCTCGTCCAGCAGTTTGCGCAGTTGTTCGCCCAGGCGACGGTTCGATTCGATGATTTTGGCCGCGGCGTCAATCAGGCTGCGCTTCAGACGGTGCAGGCGGATGGTTTGGGCGGGGTCTAGCTGTTGCAAGTCGGGGAGTTGGTAACCGGATGGCTTTCTTGTAACGCTTCCAGATAGGCGGTGAGGTGTTCGATGAGTTCCGTGTGCCGAATGGTAACGCGCTGTTTGAGTTTGAACTGAGCAACCAGGAAGCTGAGAATGAGCGGCGCCTTCTGGCTTTGCAGCAGTTTCACCGCCGCCGATTGGCGTAACGTGGCATAGAGTTCATCGTGGTGCATGAGGGGATTGTAAGGGATACGGCCGTTCCATGAAAAGCCAGGGGAATGATGGCCCCGGCGTTTTGCAAACTTTGCAAAATCCGCATTTGCAGATATTCGCGCACAACCGTTCGTTGCGCTTCCGGGGTAAATGTCTGATCAATTTGCGCTTTCAGATAGGGAATCACAAGCTGGTTGACTGACAAATCTCAGATTTTCACCGCGGTTAGATAAGTTTTGTCAGTCAATCAGGAATCACAAGAGTACTTACTCTGTTAATTCCTCAGCAGACTGTAGTCAAAAAGTAACTACTAAGCCAGTCATTCTCGCGAAGGCTGCTGCCTGAACTGTTGACCAGGTGAAGGGGTTGACCCAATAAAACACTTTACTTTATACTGTCTGTCAGGATATTGCAATTTTGGAGGTCAAAATGAGCGAAGCGCAAATCAGTATTGGACAGGTGAAGCGGGACATTTCTGAACTGGTCAACCGGGTGGCATTTGGTGGGGAGCGAATTGTGTTGACTTCTCGCGGCCGGCCAAAAGCAGTTCTGGTTAGCCTGGAAGATTATGAGCGGATTCAGATTGCCGATGAGCAGTCGCGCCTGGCAAAATGGCAGACGTTCAATACAGAGCTGGAAAGCCTACACGCCCAAATCATGGCCCGGCGTGGCGGCGAGCCTCTCGACTTGGAGGCGATCATTACCGCCCACAAAGAAGAACAGGAGGCGCGACATGACGACCTCATTGGTCATTGATGCTAACCTGACTTTCCGCTATTTGCTGCCCGGAGAGGCGCACGAGCAATTACGGCCGTTGTTCCACCAATGGGAAGCGCAAGGAGTCACCCTCATCGCCCCCACCCTTTGGGCTTACGAAACGGCTTCTATCATCAGCAAAACCGTGCATTTTGGACACCTCACGGAAGCCGAAGGCGAGGCGCTGCTGCAAATGGCCGGGGCTTTTACCGTGCAGCTCATCCCGCCTGATGGTGAGTTGCTTAGCCGCGCTTACACCTGGACGCGCCGCCTGAATCAAGCGGCTGCCTACGACAGCTTTTATCTGGCATTGGCGGAGCGCCTGAACTGCGACTTCTGGACGGCCGATCTTCGTCTGGCTAATGCCGCCCGCCAGCCCTGGATCAAAAGCCCGACCTTTTGATTTATGGAGCGTGCACTTGTTGAAGATTTAGGTATGGTCCAATCAGGCTGAACGCTAGTTGTTGCAACGCTTTTGAGATTATGGGCAACGGCCGTTTCCCCTCCTTCACACCCTCACCAACACCGGCGCCAACACGCCCCAATCAAATTGTCCGGTATAAATTTAGGCCGGCTGTTTTGGAAACGGCCGTTGTCTAACCCCACCACCACGTTATAAAAGCCAAAAGCCCGCCTGAAATCAGGCGGGCTTTTTTGTTAAGTGGGTGAAGGTAGCTAACGGCCGTTACCGCAGCTTTCGACTGAGGCTGAGGCTGACGGAGCACCGTCACGCGGGTTTAATGTTTTGGTTCAAGCGAAACAGATTCGTCGGGTCGTACCTGGCCTTCAATTCAGCCAGGCGTTGGTACTTGGCGGCAAAGGCAGCTTGCATCATCGCGTCGCCTTCTTCCTGGAAGCCGGCAAAATTGAGATAGCGGCTGCCGTCGGAAAACGGCCGTAACGCCTCCAGCATCGTGCGCGCCCAGTTCATATTTGCGGCATCAGCGGCAGGGTCTTCCCAATTGGCCTCTGGGTTGACCAGAAAGTTGACGTGCCGGCCGTGAAAAGCTGACGCATTGTCGCCCATCCGCTGGATTGCGCCGCCAATATGCCAGACGTCGGTGGTACTCAGCAAAGATGGCTGCTGCCGGGCATGTTCCACCAGGACAGTGATCGCTTCGTCGCTCAGGTCGGTAAGGTTCAAAGACTTCCAGTAGTAACGCAGCTCCCCGGCCGGGTAATCTTCATCGAAGAATTTTTGTAGTTCCAAATAAGGCATGATACCGCTGAAATCCAGTAGAGGTTGGCGGAATGTGCGCAGCGGAGCCATTAACTGCTCGCCTGTACGCTGGTCTCCGGCATATGGGCCGATGAACAGGACAAAAGGCTGGCCGTGCAGCTCGGCCGGGAAATGGGCCACGCCTGGTGGGAAAATGCCAATGGCGGCCAGCAGGCTGATTTCGTCGGGCGCAGCCAGGGTGTAGTCGCGGAAGAAACGCATCACCTCTTCGGCATGGTGACCATCGTGGAAAACGGCCGTTACATACACCTCTGTCCCAATCGCATACAGTCGATAGGTGAAGCGAGTCACAACGCCGAAATTCCCCCCACCACCACGCAGCCCCCAAAACAAGTCCGCATTTTCTTGAACGTTGGCAATGACAACCCGACCGTCGGCCAACACTACTTCCGCCTCAATGATGTTGTCGCTGCTCAGGCCATATTTGTTGCGCAAATGGCCGAAGCCACCGCCCAACGTCAGCCCGGCGATGCCGGTTTCGGTGACGACCCCCAACGGCGTGGCCATGCCAAACTGCTGCGTCGCCTGATCGACATCGCCGATCGCAGCCCCGCCCTGCACATGGGCAATTCTGGCTTGCGGATCAACCGTCACCTGCCGCATCTGGGACAGGTCCAGAACCAGGCCACCATCATTTGTCCCGTGACCGGCAACCTGATGGCCACCACCACGCACGGATAGCAGCAAATCGTTGTCGCGGGCAAAGTTGACGACCGCCACGACATCATCCACGTTAGTGGCGCGAGCAATCAGGGCTGGGTAGCGATCAATCATCCCGTTCCAAACGGCGCGGGCGGCGTCATATTCGTCGTCGCCAGGTTGGATGAGACGGCCGTTGAACTGCGGGGCCAAAGCTGCCGCATAGCCGCTTTGTTCATAGACAAGAGGTTCATTCAGTCTAGACATGACAGGTAACTCCTTCAGGCAGTAGGTATTGATGGCTACATGGTAGGCAAAAACGGCCGTTGCCACAACTATCAGTGGTTGGTTTACTCGGTTGGCAAAAGGCAGGAAAGTGAGCCTGACAAAAGTTAGGGGTAGACAGGCTAACCAAGACCGTGCTTCACAGCGTACAGCGCCGCCTGTGTGCGATCGGCCACTTGCAGCTTGCCCAAGACAGTGGAAACATACCCTTTGACGGTTCCTTCAGTGAGGTGCAGATTGGCCGCAATTTCTTTGTTGCTGTGCCCCTGGGCGATCTGGCGCAACACATCCAACTCACGCTCAGTCAGGGTACTCAGCAGATCGGGTGACGTGGGCGTCATCATCCGCTGCATCAACTGGCGCTGCGCTTCGGGATGCAGTGTTGGTTCGCCGCGAGCGGCGGCATGAATGGCGCGCAGCAAATCGGCCCGCAGCACGTCCTTCAACAGGTAGCCGATGGCCCCGGCCTGAATGGCATCAGGTACACGCTGATCTTCGGCAAAGCTGGTCAATACCAACACCTGACAGGCCGGAAATTTTTGCCGGATAGCCGCGGTGGCGGCAATACCATCCATTTCTGGCATCATCAGGTCCATCAGGACCACATCCGGCTGCAAATGATCCAGGTGAGCAAGAGCCTCGGCCCCATTACGCGCTTCGCCAATGACCTGGACGCCAGTCTCTTCGTTGAGCAGCATGGTTAGCCCTTCGCGCACGATGGCATGATCATCAACAATCATCACTTTGATGGGCGGTTCGCTCATGGCGTTTGTTCCTCCTTTTGCGGCAGACGGACTATCACGGCCGTTCCCTCCCCTGGCGCCGAGCGGATTTTCAGGTAGCCGCCCAACGCTTCAGCCCGTTCGCCCATGGTGTGCATGCCCAGGCCGCCCAGGAAACGGCCGTTATTCGTATCCGTCCTAAACCCGACGCCATCGTCGGCAATCTCCAGGCAAATCGCCTCCGTCGTCTCGCTCAAATGGATGGCAACCTGTGTCGCTCGCGCGTGCTTGACCACATTGTGCAGCGCTTCCTGGGTGATGCGAAACAGCGCCACCTCCACTTCTGGTGGATGCGGTCGGTAACCGGCCACGTCCACAGCAATGGTCAGGCCATCTTGCTGCAACGTCTCCACGTGCCGCCGCAGCGCGGTCACCAACCCTTCCTGGCGCAGGTAAGCGATCTCAGGCAGGCGCGTTTCAGGGACCGCAGCCACAGAATCTTCAGGCGAGCGCAGTTCAAAAAGCAGCGCGCGCATTTCAGCCAGGGCGCTTTGGCTCAATTCCAACAGGCGGTTTACCCGATTTTCGCCTTCAGCCCGGTCGCGGGACCAGGCCGGAGCGATAGATTGGGCGATGAGGGTGATGCTGAAGATGAGCTGGGTGACGGAATCGTGGAGTTCACGGGCCAGGCGCTGGCGCTCTTGCAACACGGCAACCTGCTGGCTGCTGCGCAGCAGCAAAAGCTGTTGGCGGCGGGTATCTATGGCGACGGCCAATTGAGCGGCCGTCACCTGGTATGGCCACAAATCGCTTTCCGACCAGTCATAGATGGCGGGATAGCTGAGGATAACCAGACCAATACGCTGCTGCTGCACGATCAAATGGGATCATGGTCAATGCTGGGCGGCCAGTCTCTCGTTGCAGCGCCCGCAGCGTCTCGCTGCACCGGGGATCGCTGTGAACGTCCCGGATGCGGATGGTTTGCCCGGCATCCAGGATCGGGTCTAGAGCATCCTGGCGGTAAGGCAGGTGGTGGCGTATCAGGTGCAGGCCATCTTCTGCGGACCAGGTTCCGCGCACGATAACGGCCGTTCGTTCCCCACTTTCGGCAAACTCATACAGCGCCACTGTGCAAATGTACTGGCCGCGCACAGCCACATGCTGCAAATAGGCTTCGATCACGTCATCTACGTCAAACGAGGCGGTGATCCGGCGGCTGGTCTCATACAAAAGGCGGGCCTCGGCCAGATTGCGCTGCGTTTCCTCAAACAGATAGGCGTTGCTGATGGCGACGCCAAGCTGATCGGCCACCAGTTCCATGTCGGCGGCTTCGTCCTGATCAATGGTATGGTTGGCTTCAATGTTCAGCACGCCGAGCAGCCGCTTCCCCACGACAATGGGCAGAGCCAGTTCCGACTGGATGTCGTGGGCGCCAGGGATGGGGATGTAGCGCGGATCTTCGTGGACGTTGGGGATCAAAACAGCCCGGCGGGTTTGCGCCGCCGCGCCAATGATGCCAGCGTCTCTGGGCTGGCTGTATGGCCCTCGGACATTATCGGCGTAGATGCCGCTGCGAGCCGTGAGGACCAGTGTGTTGGGATCGTCACGGTCGAGGAGCAAAACGGCCGTGTTGCCGTAAGACAGCTCTTCGCCTATGGCGGAAACGGCCGTTTGCAGCAGTTCATCCAGGTCCAACGAGGCGGCAAGCAATTTGCCGATGCGGTTCAGGGCAATTTGTCGCCCAGCGCGCCGTTTTTCGACGGCGAAGAGGCGGGCGTTTTCGATGGCGATGGCCGCATGACGCGCCAACTGCGTCAGCAGCTCCACGTCCGGCTGCCCAAAGGCGCGCGGCGGTTCTGCGCCAATGCCAAAAAAGCCGATCATCTTGCCGCGCCAGAAAATAGGCAAACCAATCACCGCGTCCTGGATCAGGTCTGGCTGCACAGGCAGATCCAATTCGCCATAATGATTCAGGACAATGGGTTCTTGCGTGGCCAGAACCTTGCCCGCCAACCCGACGCCGCGCGGCATTTCCATGCCCAATTCGCCCGGCGGCATTTTGTAAACAGCCTCGGTGCGCACACGCTGCTGCGCCACGTCCACCAACCCAATCGTGCCACGGTCGGCGCTCAGCAGTTCGCAAGCATGTTGCACAATCCGGGTCAGTAACGGCCGTAGCTCCAACTCGCTGCTGATGGATTCGATGATCGCCCGCAGGCTCTCTTGCTGGTGCAAGATGCGGGTCAAATCGGCCGTGTTCGATTCTGTCATCAATCGCTACCTGAGTCTCGAATTCTGGCTGCTGTGCCCGACCTGAGTCTGGGTCGATCATCAATGAGGAAACGTCCACCACTTCAAAATCTGCTCCGGTGACAACGCGCAATTAGCGTAAGATGTTATTGTCCCAGCGTTCATCCGGCGCGCCGGAAATATACCAGGGAGAGCCATTATCGGCCAAAATGATGCCGTATGTTTTGCAGGCTTGCAGAATCACCTGGACTGGTGGCGCAAAGCTGGAGATGTCGTAGTCGGCCCGCAGACGCAGGCGCAGGCCCATAGGCGGGTAGTTGGGGCCGGTCAGGTTGGAGGCGTGGTGGCGCGCCGGGTTTGGCGATCAGCGGGAGGTAGAGTGGTGGGTTCTGGCTGATCTTTACTTTCCGGTAAGTCATAGGTGCTGATGGCGACCAACTTGTTCATAATTGCAGGTAGCAAAAACACAAACTGCAAGGAGGACATATGTCAATCGCCATCATCCGAACTATACAAGTTCTGGAAGAAATCGTACAAATTCTGCCTGTGGGCACGAACCTGGCTCTTTTACATTTAATGTGGGTCATGCTCAATGGGTCCTTTCTCAGAAGCCGAGGTGCTGTTCACGGCGCATTGGTTGAATCCGGTTTCACGCCAGGCCAGGTCAGGCGGAGTTGGTCAGCGCTGCGCTATGGCGTTTGGTCCATCAGCGAACTGATCGGGCGTTGGCGCGCGATCGTCCTGCGTGAAGGGCGTTGGCAGCCCCGTGAATATGATGGCTACCGACCATTGGCCGTGGACATCACAGCTTTTTGGCGACCTAAACTCCAGGGTTGGGCCGGCAAGTTCTTTTATCGTCTAGCGAATCGGGCCGTCAAAGGCGTCGGCTACGGGGTCATCACGCAGGTGGGGCAAGTGGATGGACAACGGGTTCCTTTGCTCAAGCGGATAATTCGGGTCAAGCGGTCAGAGATGAGCGAAGCCGACCTCAAGGCGGATATTTTGCGCCAGGCAAGCACCTATCTGGACGAGAAGGAAGTTTGGATTCATGATGCTGGTGTGGGATTGGCCGACGTGCAGACAGCCAACATTGCCCGGTATGTCATTCGCCAGGCGGTGAATGTAACCGGGCGACGCAACTATCTGCCGCCGGCTAAGGATCGCGGCCGACCGGCTCAATACGGTGAAAAAGTGCGTCCGTTGCCGCGGGAACGACTCGAACACCTGATAGCAGCGACGTCGCCGGATGTCAGCACGCAATTTCAATTTCAAGGACGCACCATTCAAGTTCAAGGCTGGCAAGAGCTGGTGCGTGCTGACCAGAAAGTGGCCGATGCGACGCAAACCTTCACCATTTGGACCTTTTCCGACCCTTTGTATAAGAAGCCAATGGTTCTGGGCACAAACCTGGCGGCCTCGGCAGAGACGGTCTTTCTTCTCTACCTTGACCGCTGGCCCGTTGAGCAACCGCCACTGGTCGCCAAGCAAATGTTGGGATTACATCGTCAATTCGTTTTTGCCCCCGTCTCAGTTCTCCGGCTGCCAGAGTTGGCGTTGTTGGTGGCTAACATCCTGACCTACCTGGCTGCGGTGCTGCCGGCGATGCCTACCGGATTTTGGGACAGGCAGCCGAAGCGCACCTCAGGACGGTTGCGGCGCGTGTTAGCCAGGGCAGTTTTTCCTAATGAATACCCTTTTGCTGACCGACTTCGAGAAAAGCAGTCGGTTACGGCCCATTTGCCCAAGGGAATTCTAGCCCATCGGCGAAGGAAACGACGCCAAACGGCTCCCTGAAACGGTATTTGGCGCTATTTTCGCCCACATTGTTAAAGTTCTTTGAGCCAAAGCTGGGCTTTGGATTGTTCGTTTTGCCCTTTTGGGGCAAGCAGTTACCGGAAAGTAAAGCTGATGGTGGCTTGAGAAACGGCCGTTGCCCATCCCAGCCCCAACGCCAGACAGCCTGCCAGCAAAACCAAACCAGGCCAAAATTGTGTCTGCCCTTTCGCCTTCATAAGCACCTTCTGCGGGCGATCCACCTGTCATTCAGAGTCTTTCACCACCTGTACCAACAGCCACACTACCAATTTTACATGATAAACGCAATTATTATGCCCCTCTCACTGCGCCGGGTAAAAAGCTGACAGTGGCCCTGACGACGTGAGAGTAGATTTTGATGACGCTCTCTACGCCAGCCAGATGCAGCACAAACTTCACCTGCGCTCGCGGGCTGGCAATGCGGAGATCGCCGCCCTGTCGCCGTACTTGCTGCGTTCCCTTCAGCAATGTTTTGATCCCGGCGCTGCTCAGGTAATCTACTTTTTGCAAGTCAGCTACCAGAAAAATGGTACCGGCGGCAATTTGCTCCTGGATGGTCTGGGTAAGGAGGGGGGTAGAGAGGGCATCTAAACGGCCGTTTACGGACAGGATCGCCACGTTATGGTAACGACTTGTGCGAACGTCCATTTTATTCCACCCTAAGGGAAAAGTTAGCCCCCGGCTTCGGCTCAACTTGCGCTGCAAAAACCAACCAGCACTCAGGCAGAGGTCGGAAAAGATCGGCGCTGCGAGCGGAGGCATTCTTCTGCGCCGCGAAACAAGCGGGGTCGTCCAGGAAATGAATCAACCCCTGCTTGAGCGACTGCCTGATTAACGGGTCCAGGCGCGGCGTCAGGCCATCAGCAGCTGCGGCCGCGGCGAAGATGAACAGCGCCAGCCCAAGCGCGATGCTCATGAAAAATCTTCTGTATTTTTGTGGTCGTGCCATCTCGTTCCCTCTTTGCCAGGATTATCCTGTCTGGTTTTCTTGCTATTACCAACAGGATAGAGGGAAACGGCCGTGAACACAGCCAGCAGAAGATAGATGTCCGTTTGGCCAATCGAAAGGGTGAGCACCCTGACAAAAGTTAGGATCAGACAGATCTCGCACCGCAAGAATCGCCTTCTCCGGGAGATAGAAGTAGGGGAACTGGCCAAACTCTCCCGCGTAGAAAAATTAGCCGTTCGATCCGTTTGTTTATCACTCCTCACAAACAAGGCCAAAAACCAAAAATCGCCTGATCCCAGATCAGGCGATTTTTCATTCTGCTCAGAGAATGCTCTGCTACTATATAGCAGCAGGATCGTTAACAAACGGGCTATTCAATTTTTAAGGGATGAGCCATATATCTAAACGGCCGCTCGTTGGCTGATTCTTGCCAAGAGCCTACAAGCGGTCATGATAAACAAGGAGCAAAAGAACAAGCTCGAAATGATGAGAAGCGCGAAGGGAATCATGGCAGACTCCTTGTTAGCTGAGAGACATCAGGCTGACGACGTAGATGAGGTAGGAGAGGAGCATGATGCCCAGTAAGGCGAAGCTGCCGCCATCGTATTCGCTCTCATGCGGGCGGAGGATTTGCGCAAGTAGCAGTAGGGGCAGTCCAGGTTGCAAGCGTTGGTGATGTGCAGCCAGGCGGTGAGGGTTTCGGGTTGAGCGGGTTGGGCGATTGGGGTTGTGGCGGCCGGCTGGATGAGTTGCTGGCGGGCCAGTTCAGCGTCTATCTCCTGGCTGAGGGGTTGGGGGTGGTGGACTCTTGCCAGCGCTGCCAGGCGGCCGGGTTGAGGACGCTGGGGCCGCTGGGAACGAGGGTTTGGGTGTAGCGGAGGGTGGGAAGGGAAACGGCCGTGTCGCCCGCGTCCTGGTCGCCCTTCTGGATGCCCCCCTCGACCTCCACCTCGGCTACCCTCAACCCTTGCGCCAGCGCGAATAGCAAAATAGTATCATGCGTCATGCGTGAAACATCACACGTCCTGGCGCACATACCTTGCTTTGCAAGGTATTTTTAGACCTGACAGGTCTTGCAAGACCTGTCAGGCCCTGATCAGGCGAAACGATTATTTGCGGAACAATTCCCGCACAACAATATTACGTTGAATCTGGCTGGTGCCCTCGTAAATCTGGAAGATTTTGGCGTCGCGCATCAGCTTTTCCACCGGGTATTCAGCCATATAACCATAGCCGCCAAACACCTGCACCGCGTCTGTCGCCACTTTCATGGCCGTGTCGGCCGCAAAAGCCTTGCCAAACGATGAAACCATCGTATCCGGCTGGCCGTTGTCCACCGCCCAGGCAGATTTCCAGACCAGCAGCCGCGCCGCTTCCAGGTCCATGGCCATATCGGCAATTTTGTGGCCGATGGCCTGATACTGCCAGATTTCTTTGCCCATGCTCAGGCGCTCTTTGGCGTACTTGACGGACTCTTCCAACGCCCGGCGCGCCACACCCAACGCACCAGCGGCCGTCGCCGGGCGGCTGCGGTCGAACACCTTCATCGCCGTGATAAACCCTGTGCCTTCCGCGCCCAAACGATGGCTTTCCGGCACAATCACATTATCGAAAACGACTTCGGCCGTATCGGACGCATGTTGGCCCAGTTTATCGAATGGCTGCCCCACGCTGACGCCGGCCCAATCCCGCTCCACCACAAAGCAGCTCATGCCCTTGTAGCGCACGGCCGGATCCGTATAAGCGAACACCGTGTAAAAATTAGCCACCGTCGCCCCGGTAATAAAGGTCTTGCTGCCATTGAGGACGTAATGGTCCCCCTCTTTGCGGGCGACGGTTTTGATGCCGGCCACGTCGGACCCCGCTTCTGGTTCGGTCAGACAGTAGGCAGCCATTTGGCCGTTCGCCAATCGGCCGCAATACGCATGCTTTTGTTCTTCTGTGCCGGCGATGAGGATGGGCAAAATCGCCAATCCATTGACGCCAATGGCCGTACTCATGCCGGAGCAGCCCCAGGCTAACTCTTCGGTGACAATGCACTCTTCCAGAAGGCTCAGCCCCAAACCACCATACTCTTCAGGGATATTCATTGTGGTCAGACCCAATTCCTGCGCCTGTTTGATAACCGGCCAGGCGTATTCGTGGGTTTTATCGTAATGCTCGGCTTTGGGGGCGATTTCGTTTCTGGCGAATTCGCGGGCCAATAGTTGAATTTCACGCTGTTCGTCGGTCAGACCAAAGCTGACGCCATCATTTAAACTCATGGTAAACGATTCTCCTTAACTTGACTTTGCTGTCCGGGTCCAGGTTGCGTGGCAGTGGCTCCCTGCCTCCAGAATTAATAAATGGGTTTGTGGAATCGGTGTAGAGTATCCAGTGTTCAGTAAACTGGATACTGAACACTTCTCCCACTACAACTCCCCCTTCTCTTCCTCTTGTGGGTTCAGGTGGGACTGTTCAACTTTAATCAGGTCAATGGTCATCAGGCCGTCTATCTGGCCGGTGTCTATGATGGCGTCGCGGGGCATTGTGCCCTTGTCGGCGATGGGACCTTCGACAAAGACACGGGCAAGAGCAAAGCCGGTAATCTCTCCTTCTTCGCCGACAAGAATATCGCCGATGGTTCCCAACTTGGTGCCGCCGGGCGTGTCTACACCACGACCGCGCAACTTTTCCAGCCGCAGCCACTTGTCGGCCTCATCCAATTCTTTGTTGTCGGTTTCCACCTCGGCGTTTTTCACCAGGATGGCGTCTATGCCAAAGACGATAACGTCGTCGCGCCGGATGAGCTTGGCTTTGCGGCTGATCAGACCCTCTGAGCCGGTGAAAAGGCCGGTGATCCAGTAGAGGTCCTGATTGACGTACAGGTCTTTGGCATAACCGACGAGACGGCCGTCGGTTATGCTAATAATGGGTTTCCCGATCAGGTCTTTTCCTAAGCGCATGGTATGTCTCCCTCTGTGTGTGGTTCCCAGATAGCCGCTCAACCGGGGCCAGACGCCGGGGTTGTACGGGGCTGATGGCTAAAACGATAGTCTGATTATAATGCGAGATTGGCGTAAGGCAACAGGTTTGCCGACGGCCGTTCGGTAAAAACACACCTTGCAATGATGATGAAGCCATGTCTACCCATACGCCTTCCCTAAACCCCGTATCCTTGCACGCCCAATTCCCGGCGCTGCAATTAGAAGTCAATGGACAAACGGCCGTATTCCTCGATGGCCCGGCGATACGCAGGTCTTCGTGCTGCTCGATTTTGCACTGGAGGAGAGCGATTTGGGTAGCTTGACAAGAACGGCCGTTTACCAGCTATAATGTTACAAAGTGTCTAATCTTCGTAGCCATCATGCATGATGGGGCGGCTAATCCTCAGGAGAGCCAGCCCATTAATCCGAAGCTCGTTTATTTCCAATCAAGATGTGCCGGAAAGGAGGCGCAGGATGCGTTCTCAAAGGCTAAGAACCAGGCTTTTGCTGGCTTACATCATACCTCTCAGCGTCGTTGTGTTAGGTGATCTATTTGTATACCGGGCGCTGAAACTCGGGCTGGACACAGGAGCCTGGGTGAACCATACCAATCTGGTTATCAGCGATGCGACGGCCCTGGCTAAAGCGGCGATTGACGTGGAAACAGGGTCGCGGGGTTATCTGCTGACAGGGGATGATGAATTTTTAGCCCCATACCAGAGCGGATTGGCCGATTTTGACCACACAGCGGTCGAACTGCGACGGCTGGTTGACGACAATCCAGACCAACTCGCCCAATTAGCCAGGATCGAATCACTGCATCAGGAATGGATCGCCCAGGCCGTCGAACCGGAAATCAGAGCCTATCGGGCCGGCAATAGGGAAGAAGCGGTGGAGATGGTACGAGCCGGCACGGGCAAACTCATCCTGGACCAACTACGCGACGAAATCGCCCTCTTCATTGAGGAGGAAGAGCGCTTGCTCAGCCAGCGCACCGAAGATAACAGAGGTGCGGCTAACCAGGCCCTTTTGTTTGCCGTCGCGACCCCGATGCTGGCTATCTTCCTGGCATTAGGCTTCGCTACGTACCAGTCACGCCAGATTTCCCAGATTATCCAGGACTATGCCGATTTTGCCGGGCGTGTGGCTGCCGGCGACCTCACCACACAGTTGGACCGGCGCACGGAAGATGAACTCGATTTCCTGAGTCAACATCTGAACAGTATGGTTGAAAGCCTGGCGGAATTGGCCCAGGAAGTGCAGGCAGCCAGCGATGATGTGGCCGGAGCCGCTGCGGAAATACTGGGCACAGTCCACAAACACACCAACACGGCTCATGAACAGGCCACCTCGATCGGCCAGGTAACGTCACGGATGGAAGTAGTGCGCGCCGCTTCCGAGCAGGCCGCCGCTCGGGCGCGTGAACTGGCTCAGAAAGCGCAAACTTCTATGCGCGTGAGTCACGACGGGACTGAAGCGGTTAAGGCCATTATTCACGGCATGGAAGACATCCGCCTGAAGGTGAAGGCTATTGCGCAGGACATTTTGAACCTGGCTGAGAAGACGAAGCTCATTGGCGAAATTACGGCGACGGTCAACGATCTGGCCGATCAATCCAATTTGCTGGCCCTGAATGCGGCTATTGAGGCGGCACGCGCCGGGGAGCAGGGTAAAGGGTTTGCCGTTGTAGCCAACGAGGTGCGTGTTTTGGCAGAGCAGTCTAAACAGGCGACAGCCCGGGTGCGGGCCATTCTGGGGGAGATTCAAAAGGCGACCAATGCGGCCGTTTTAGTGACAGAGGCTGGCGATGAAAAAGTGGAGAATGGCATGATTCTGGCTCACCGTGCCGGTGACATTATTTTGCAGCTATCTACTACAGTTCAGGAGGCTTCTGATGTTTCCCATCAGATTGTGGAAGCAGCCCACCAGCAAAATGACGCCATTGACGAGATGCTGCGCGCGATGAAAGAGATTAACCAGACGACCCACGAATCGGTGCAAGCCGGGCAAAAGTCGGAAGCTGTCGCCAAACAGCTTAATGAGCTGACCCAACATTTGAAATCAATGACAGAGCAGTACCGATTGAGTTGAACCTACCGATGAACACCACGCAAGATTCCCCTGCGCCGGACCTTTCACAGAATGGCGAGCATCCCATGGCATTGCTGCCGGCTGAAACTCTCATCGCTCTGGCGATAGTCCGTTGCGCCGGGTTGTTGTATGGCATTGACGTGAAGTGGGTGCGGGAAATACAGCCGTTTACCCAGGTCACGCCTGTCTATGGCCTGCCTGCTTTTTGGGTCGGCGTTATGGCGCTGCGCGGGCAGCTTTACGCAGTGTTGGACTTGGCGCAAGTTTTATCACCACAGCAGACCCCGGCTGAAAACCGGCAGCATGTGGTGTTTACCGTTGTTAATCGCCTGGCCATTGGGCTGTTGGTGGAAGAGATGCCAGCGGTATGCCAGATTGATACCCAGACGTTAACGGCCGTTTCCCCTTCAAGCCCATCCTATATAACCGGCACAACTTCTGAGCAGATCACCGTGATTGATCTACCCGCCTTGTTCGCCGATCCTTGCCTGGCTGTACCGGCAAGCCGGACAGGCAATGGCAAACCATGACACCTGACGACGAGCTACAGCAAAGGTTGCTAAACCTGTTTGCCGGAGAAGCCCAGGATGTGATTCAGGCTATCACCCAATCCTGCCTGGCGCTCGAACAACAACCAGGCGCAGCCCATCGCGCTGACCTGACGGCCAACATTTTGCGGCAAGCCCACAATCTGAAAGGCACGGCCCGCGCCTTAGGCTTGGAAGATGTCTTCAGCCTGACGCACCGGCTGGAAGCTTTGTTTGAAGCGATTAAACAAACCGGAGTTGAGCCAGAGACGGCCGTTTTTGACCTTATCTACCAGACTCTCGACGGCATTAACAGCCTGATTGCCGGGCCATCAGAGGGAAACCCGGCCCTGGATTTGCTGCTGAACCGGCTGGAAACGGCCGTTGCCCACATCAACACGCCGCAGACAGCCCTTGCCCAATCGGCCCAAACGCTGGCGGCGGCGGAAACCGCGGCGCCAGATGCCGCCCTACCCGCGTCTCAGGAAACCATCCGTGTCACGGTGGGCAGATTAGATACCATTCTCAATCTAGTCAATGAGCTGCAAATCAGCCGCCTGAGTCTGGAACGCAATCTGCGGTACCTGCGCCAACTGTCTTATAACTCCGACCCATTTGTCCCACAGGTGGGCGTGCCGCCCCCGGCGCACACCCAAATCAGCGATCTGTACCGCCGTGCCGAAACCGACCACCGCCGCCTAAGCCAGCTTTTGGCCCAGCTTCAAGAAAATGTACACCAGGCGCGAATGCTGCCGCTAACGACGATATTTGACGCCTTACCCCGTATCGCCCGTGACCTGGCCCATGAGTTGGGTAAGGAGGTAGTCTTGCATCTGGAAGGCGGCGATATCGAGTTAGATCGCGCTGTATTAGAGCAACTCAAATCCCCCTTGCAACATCTTCTGCGCAATGGCATTGATCATGGCCTGGAAACGCCGGAAAAGCGGCGCGCTGCCGGAAAAGCGATGGCCGGCCAGATCAGCATCACGGCCGTTCAGCGCGGTGGCGGCATTCTCCTGGAAATAAGCGACGATGGGGCTGGTATTGACCAGGCCAGGATAAAAGAGCAGGCCATACGCCAACGCCTGCTGACGGCCGACGAGTCGAACCGGTTGAATGAACAGGAAGCCCTCTGGCTGTTGTTTCGCTCAGGTTTTAGTCTGGCCGGGGCGGTAACGGCCGTTTCCGGGCGAGGCGTTGGGCTGGATATTGTGCGTCAGGCTGTCGAGAGCCTGCACGGGGTGATTTCGCTAGAAAACCGCCCCGGCCAGGGCGTTCGCTTTTCCCTCAGTCTGCCGGTCAGCATCGCCTCGTCCTGTTGTTTGCTCGTCCGGGCGGCCGGGCAGATGTTTGCCCTGCCCACGCGCCAGGTGGCGCACCTGGCGCGGGTAGCGTGGGAGCAGGTGCAGGGGGAAAACGGCCGTTTACGCCTGCTGCATCCCGGCGCAGAACCGATACCCGCCATCAGCCTGGGCCAGGCGCTGCAAGGAAACGGTCATTCGCCGGATCGCTTGGCGGCGCAGGTTTGGCAAACGGCCGTTTTCATCGGCCCGCTGGAACAACCGGTGGCCTTGCTCGTGGACGAGCCTGGCGAGGTCCAGGAAATTGTCATCAAGCCATTGCCGCTGCCCCTGGCTCACATGCCTTATATCTCTGGCGCATCAATTTTAGGAACAGGGGCGGTCATTCTCGTGCTGAATGTTACGGACCTGATCAGGGCCGCAACGCAGCGCGGTTGAGAAAGGTTAACCAACCAATGAACAACACATCGCAAAGAAACAGCCCGGCGCAGATATTGGTGGTGGATGATTCCCTGGTGATGCGTATTCTCGTCCAGGAGACACTGCTGAAGACCGGATTCCAGGTCCTTACAGCCGCAAACGGCATGGAAGCGTGGGAACTGCTGCACAGAGAACCTGTTCACCTGGTCATAGCCGATTTGTCCATGACAGACCTGGATGGTTTGGAACTAACCAGGCTGATCCGCGCTCACAAACAATTCGGGGCGCTGCCGGTTATTTTGATGTCGGTCATGGATATTGGCGATCAGCGGCAGCGCGGACTGAGTAACGGCGCAAACGCCTTTGTGATGAAAGATCGGCGCGACATCGAATCGTTGGCGAACAGAATTAACGAATTGTTGCCAGAGGGGCTGCGCGTGACGCTTCCAGACCAACCCCCGGACAATCCTCCTGGCAAGGTGACAACTTTTTTAGACAGGTAACGAACGATGCGTTCATTTCAGAGGTTAAAGAGCCGTTTTATAAAAACGCTTCTGAATCATCGTTGGCTTATCGTCCTGCTGCTGGGCGCTTCGGCGCTGCTGTTCGAGGTGATTGAACATTGGGGCGAACCCAACCCGGTGGACGCCCATTTTGTGCGGGAAATCCTCTTTTACGGCGTCGCCTTTCCGGTTGCTGTCGGATTGCTGCTCAATTTGCTGCTTCAGACCCAAGACCAACGGAACATGACCCTACGCCAACAAGCCTGGGAAAAGAAGATTCAGCAGGAATTGCACCGCGCTGCCAATTGGGATGAACTGCTGCGCGTCATCGTCAGTTTTCCGGAGCTTATCGCGCCGATTGTCGGCGCTGCGCTCTTCTATTACGATCCGGCAGATGAGGTATTGAAACATGTGGCTGAATTCTGGTTGAGCGATGAAGAAGGTGGGGTTTTGGGGGAAACGGCCGTTTCTCCCACCATTTGCGGCCTCAAACATCACCCACCCGAACAGGGACTGCATCCCTTCCTCTCGACGCCACACCCTGACGCTGCTCTGCGCGGCTACTGCCTCCCCCTTTGGAGCAACGACCGTTTCATCGGGTTATTGCAAATCTATCTGCCGGCCACCGAGCAATTAAACGTTGAGCAAATCAGCATTTTTAACCATCTCGTTGCTGCGTTAGCCATCTCCTTAGAGACATCCGCCCTGGATCGCCCGGAGTTTCTCAGAGCGCAAGCCGCCCGCCAGGAGCGAGAGCGTGTCGCCCGCCGGCTGCATGACACCCTGGGGCAAAATCTCTCCTACCTGCGCCTGAAACTGGACCAACTGACAGTGGAAGAGACCCTCCGGCACGATCCGGCCGTTCATCAGGACATTGAGCGTATGCGTGATGTCGCTAACGAAGCATATGAACAGGTCCGTTACACCATGCTCACGCTTCAGCCGGATAGCACGCCCGACCTGACCGAAGAGCTGCTGCTGCAAACGCGGCTGATGGCCGAACGAATTGGCGCTGGGTTTCATCATCAACTTCAAGGTAAGGCTGCGCCCATCCCCCCCTTAGCGCAGCACAAGATTTTGTTCATTTTCCGCGAGGCGTTGACCAACGTTCAAGGCCATGCCCAGGCGGCCAACATAGAGATGACCATAATCTGGACGCCACATGATCTAATGGTCTGTTTGACCGATGACGGGGTGGGCTTTGATCCTGATAAACCGGCAGCCTATGGGCCGGTTGGTCTGCTTGTCATGCGGCAGCGCGCCGAAGAGATCAAGGGGCAGCTGTCAATCCGTTCGCAGCCGGGTCAGGGAACCCAGGTTAGACTCCATTATCCTTTTGGCGATTCTTAGGAATTGTCCAAGAATCACTTCCGGTTTTTTAGATTGGACCAGTCTGGACCGACTTCCAGTTTTGGCTTGGCGTAAACGCTTTAGCCGGGCAGGGCGGTAAAGCCGCCACTACCAACCTGCTTGCGGGCAAAGCCCTGGCATTTAGCCGGTCAGACTCCCTTTTGGCGCATTAAGTTTGCTTGTAAGAGCAGCGTGCTACTTTGCCTACAGTCGGTAGTGACGATGGGGCCTAACTTGCCGACCTTGCGGCAGGTTGATCTTTGTGGCTAAACCAATTGCCTAAACTATGATGCGAGTCCTTGTAGTTGACGACCATATTTTGTTCCAGGAAGGCATTGCCAGCCTGCTGAATAAACAGCCAGATTTGACTGTGGTGGGTGGGGCTGGCTCAGTCAAAGAAGCAATCACCAAATCCCTTTGCCTGCAACCAGACGTGGTGTTGATGGATTTTAGCCTGCCTGATGGCACGGGGCTGGAGGCAACGCAGGCGATTCTGGCGCAACGGCCGTCTACCAAAATCGTCTTCCTCACCATCCATGAAGACGACGAGCGATTGTTTCAGGCCATCCGCTGCGGGGCCAGGGGTTACTTGCTGAAGAATACGCCTGTAGACCAATTGTTGGCTTACCTGCGCGGCCTGGGAAACGACGAGGTGGCGCTGTCCCCCGCTTCTATTTCCCGTATCCTGGAAGAATTCGCCCAATCACCCGTCCACGAAGCATCTGAACCGGAGATTGCGGCGCAGTTAACAGCGCGCCAGATTGAAGTATTACGTGAACTCCGGCGAGGCGCTACCAATCGAGAGATTGCGAACAATTTATTCATCAGCGAGCAGACTGTAAAAAATCATATCAGCCATATCCTGAGTACCCTCAAGCTAAACAGCCGCTACGAGGCTGCCAGTTTTGCTCGCCGTTACAACCTCTAGTCAGTAGTACCCCAGTACTAAAAAAGTCCCCCTGATCGCCACCTAAAGCAGTACTACCATACCCCCCAGAATAGCGCGCCGGGTCATAGACGGCCGTTTCCGCCTCCCCCTATACTTACAATATATTGCCAGCATTGCCACGCAAGCCCCATAGCTGTCAGGAGGCAGTGTGTTTTGCCGCCCGCAGATGCCTGCCCGACGCACGTCAATTAATTCAGCGCCTCCCTTTGTATTGGTTCATGTCTAGAGGTAGTGATGGTTCCTCCGGTAGATGAGGCCGTCCCGGCCATCGCAAGCGTTTTTGTCGTGACCGCGCAGCGGCTCTTGGGCGATGCTTTGGAACAATTGCTCAACCAGGAAGGCCGCTTGCAGGTTCATCGCCTCACGCCCGGCGCGCCGCAAACCATGATGCAGGTCATCAACCAGCAGCGCCCTCTGGTCGTCATCATAGACGAGGAGTTGCTGACTGACGAGTTGTTTATCAGGGCCAGGCATGTGGGGGAAAACGGCCGTTTTCAGTTCATCATCCTCTCCTCAGTACACAACAGAATTTTTATTTGCCAGTTCAATCACGTGGTATTGGCCAAAGTCGCCGACCTTGTATCACCCATAATGGCCTTTCTCAAGCAATCACCAGGATGCCTGCAAGGAGATAGTCTATGAAGTGATCTGTGGAAAACGTCCTCTCTTTTACCATAACTCTCTTATCTCAATTACTTGTGCAAGCGGACACACCCGGCATCCGCTCATCCGAAGGAGGAATTCGTGATGAAACATCTGCATATCTTTCGACAAAACCCCAAGTGGCTGCTACTGTTCGTTACCGCCTCTCTTGTCCTGGGCCTGGTTAGCAGCCTCCCCCCAACAGTTACGGCCGCTATCTCATCATCTAGCATTATCTTGCCAGAAGACGGCGCGATCCTCTATGGGACCGTTCCCCTGCAGGCGAATGCGGCGAGTGATGTAGGGATTGACAGCGTGGAGTTCTTCTACCGCGCCCATGAGAACGCAGTCCCATCAAAGATCGGCGATGGGGTGTTCAACCCGGTCACCGGGTTCTGGGAATATTCCTGGGACACAACGACAGTCGTTGACACTTACAACAACATTGACACCGATGGGGATGACATAGACGATGCCACCGTTAATCTGACCAAGCCACCGACCAATGACAACCTAAGCATCGTCGTCACCGAGACCGGTGGGACCACCGCCGAAGACACCATCAATATTCGCATCCAGAATATGCTCACGGCGAGAATCTTCCTGCCCGACAACCAGGAAGACATACGCGGTTTTGAAGACCTTGAAGTACTCACCACTGGTGAGTATGCGGTCACGAGCGTGCGCTTCGATCTTTACGATCTGGCTGATGCCGACCCAAGGATTCTCACCCCGTTCGGTGAATTTGAATCATTCGGAGAGCCGGTCGAGAATCCCCACTACGGTCGGCCTCTTGGCGCTCCCGCATACCCAACCGGCAGCCCCATCCACCCAATCGGCGCCGCCACCCTGGAAGGGGCAAAGCGCTGGGTGTACCGTAACTGGGACACCACAACGATCCCTGACGGCTCCTGGCTGCTTGTGGCAACCGCAGAAGACGCAGGGGGGCGCACAGCCACCTACTTTGTCGAAACCTATATCTTCAATGACCTCAATGTGGCGATCACCGCCCCGGGTGATGGCGATACCGTCAGCCGCTTTGTCGCCCTGGAAGCGCGCACCAGTTCCATGACCGGCTTTGACAATGCCGCGCCCGGCAGCCTATGGCCGGCAACCGCGGTTGATTTCACCATCGGCAGCACGACCATTCCAGCGACCGAGACCCCGAGCGGCAGCGGCAGATGGCGGGCTGTCTGGAACGGCGATGCGTTCGCCCCCGGCCCCTACACAATTACCGCCACAGCCACTAACGCCAATCCCGATGGAGCCGAGATCGCCACCGACTCCATTGACGTGAATTTGGTCGCGCCAGTCGCCGACCTGGAAGCCTATTTCCCGTTCGATTGGGGCAACTGCAATCTGCTCGACTGTGCCTTCCTCGATGGCAGTGGCGGCGCACCTACTTCCTGGGAATGGGACTTCGATGGAGACAATGTTGTTGACTCCACTGACCAACTCCCAACGTATACGTACAACGCCCCCGGCGTATATGTGGTCACTCTCACGGTGAGCAACGATGGCGGCGTCACGACTGATTCGTACTCGCGCAGCATCCCGGTCGGCAATACCGGTGTAGTCAGTTTCAATCGCAACGGCATCAACGACGCCACGACCGAGTTCATTGACTGGACCTCCGCCTTCAAGAATTTCAACTATACGGTCGGTGATACCCTCGTCATCCCGGTGATCTGGAAGACCACCACGGGACCGACGGAATTCATCTCGATGCCGGAAGACGTCTGCACCGATGAGACGACCCCGCGCCCGTGTGTCCTGTTCACCCCCGAGGAGGCGGACGGAAATCCACCGTTGGATATCATTCCGGCCGATGACGGCGTGCTGTTCAAGATCGAATTCACCGATGTTCAATACAGAGGCGTCACCGACGTCTTCAAGGGCAAGGTTAACCTCAGAATCTCGGTGGCGGTGGACAGCGGCGACGGCAACCCCGATCTCGATTGGACAGCGCAACTGGGCACCAACGTGGATGTGACCAACACGGATTCGGATGCAGCCGAAGTCAAACTCGTCGCCCTCACCTCCCCATTCGAGGGACAGTATGTCGGTGGATTTGTGCCGGTTACGGCCAGCGTTGTCAGTGTTATAACCGCCGACGAGGTTGAGTTCTTTGTGGGCGCAACCAGCATTGGCACAGATGAGGATGGCTCGAACGGTTGGGCGGTCTCATGGGACACTACTGCGTTTGCTGATGGCGCCCATGAACTAACGGCCGTTGCCACCTTCGGCTCCGAGACAACCACATCGGCCGTGCGCATCGTCAACGTAGAAAACAACCAGCCGACTGAGCCGGATGCCCCTGGCGGCACCTTCCAAACCGGCCGTACCAACGACACAACCGGCCAGTTCATCACTTACCCGTTTGAACTGGAAGGAGAAGGCGGCGGCGGCCCTCCTGGCGGCAGAATACCAAGTTTTGCATCCTCTATGACCGCTGAAATCAGCAACATTGTCGTCCTCCCCGGAGACGGCGTCATCGGCGGTGATGCCATCGAGTTTGACGTTACCCTGACTAACACTTCAACGGATCCGGGCGCGGTGATGACTGCCTTTGCCTTCCAGTCGAAGTTCTCCGAGTCACCAGCACTGGCCAGTCGCATCGGCGACAAAGCCTTCTATGGCCAACTCGTCTCAGGCGGCGCAGAAGGCATGATGGCCTCGGTCAAAAAGAACGGCACCTCCAACGGCCTCTTTGGCGGTCGTTGGAAGGGCATCTGCATCAACAGTTCAACCGACTACATTCCGGAGTTCAACGCCGGGCTGGAAGAGGAATCACTGGAATGCGGCGGCAACCGCGCCGATACTGACTTCGACGGCCTGCCGGAACTGCAAGTCCCCATCATGGGCATCTATCCGGGCCAAAGCCAGACAGTACGCATCCGCATCGAGTCTGGCACAACCGACGGCGCCTTGCATGTGGTCGAACCAGGCACCTTGCGCGGACTGGTTCAGGGTGTTGAGCAGATCGGGCCGAACGGTATCACCTACTACACACCGGTCATCAACAACGACGGTTATACCGATTCTCAGAGCTTAATTTCCTATCCGGCAGTCATTGACCCCAACGTCGTGTCCATCCCTGATTTCGCGGACAACAAGGTTTTCCGGGATGCCGATGGCGCCTTCAACCCGACCTTCGCTCCACTGGCAGACGGTCTCACCTTCGATAATCAAATCTATCTGACCCTGCCGCGGCGCGGCTTATCCTTCAGCGATATCCTGGGACGCAACCACACCTGCGAGACCTACGGGTTGGACCACATCCAAGGCACCTCGTGCTACGGTAACCCAACCGCCAGCCCAGTCTTTGGGTTCCTGAGTAGCGGCGACCTTCTGCCCGGCATTCAGAACTTTGCCGCCATCCTGCATGGCTTCGGCGAATACGCCATAGACGAGTTTGGCAATCCCATCCTCGACGGCGACGGCAACTACACCGCCCCCATGTTCCCCTATGACACGCTCTGTGCCAACCCGGCGGTGCCGGATGGTCTGCGCTGCGGCGCCAAGCCGTTCACCCCGGTTGCCGAGTTCTACAAGGTCAACAGTGACGGCACCCTGACGCAGCAAATGGTAGGCGGGAGCTATGGCGCATTGGGCAGCGCCACTCAGTATACCGCCTTCTTCAACGTAACCGAAGCTGAAGCCTGGAAGGAAGAGACCATCCCCGAAGAAGATCCGGGTGGTCCGTGTGACCCGATCGCCGACCCCGATTCCCGGAAACCGCAGTGCGCCCAGCTCCGCACGTCGGCCACAGCCCATTTCTACGATCTGGACGTGTCCATTGGCGCGGGCATCAACGGCGGCGACGTGATCGAGTTCACCATGCTCATCGCCAATACCTCGGCCAACCCCAATGCCTACCTGACGGCCTTCAACTACCAGACCAAGCAGCGCAGCCTGGCGGACATTGGCACGCTCGATGGCTACACTCAGGATCGGCGGGATGTACGTGTTGACCCGACCCTGCCATTGTGTACCAGCCTGACAGACGATGGCGCCTGCTACAATGCCGCCCTCGACATTGGTCAATTCCCCAACGTCATCGGCAACGGCTTGCTCTTTGGCCAGATGGTCTGGACGAATAACATTGACCGCGAGGGGAAAGAGATCATCTTCGACTTCGTCCATGTCGATCCGGTCAATGGGATCGACCCGGCGCCTTACCAGTTGGAGTCAGTGAAGAAAAATGGTCCCTTCACGCCCATCCTCAAGGGCAACGTCAACTTCATCTGCGTCAAGAGCGGTCTGTTTGCCGCCGACCAGGATTCCGATGCAGCCTGCGCCGGTGAGCCAGCCATCCTGATTGATGAGAACGGCGAACCGATCCCCGGCAACATCAGCCAACTCCTCGGCCTGGCGCCTGGTGAAACTCAAACGGTGCGCATCCGTCAGGAGTTCGGCGATTTCCGCGGCGCCATGTTGGAGATTCTGCCAGGCACGCTCAATAACAGTAACGTCAATGTGACCTTTGCCACCACCCAGGGCCTGGCGCTACTTCGACTGCGAAGACCAGCGCGAACTGGAGTACTGCCATCCGCATCTGGTAGGCACGAACATCGGCTACCTGCCCAACACAACCGCCACCTGGCTGGACCCCATGACGTTGGAAGATATCAGGTATGTGATCATCAACCAACCCGGCGATGCTCCCAGGATCATGGACTTCGAGGATAACTTCGGTTACATCCTGGCCATGGCCGGCTTCGTTCCCAGCGCTGAGTTCTACGCGCCTGATCCCAACCCCGAACTACTCGGCACCCCGTATGAAGGCGTGTTGATTCGGCAGCAGGTGCTAGGCGAGTACGGCCTGACAGATGTGTCCGCGGTCGGGCCGACAATCACGTCGTTGGCGATCACCAGCGGCGAAATCGGCGTGGAATACAGCTATGCTGTGGCTGCCACGGCCTTCCCCGGCCCGATCACCTACAGCTTGCTGACTGCACCTGATGGCATGACGATTGACGGCAGCACGGGGCTAATCGTCTGGCTCCCCAATTCACCTGGTGCGTTTGCCGTAGAGGTTGCGGCCAGCAATGGTCTTAGCACGGCTACGCAGTCGTTCCAGGTGGTGGTGGCAAGTTCACTCCCCTCGTGCCAGGGCCAGCCAGCCACGGTTTACGTGGACGCTTTCGGCAAAGTCGTGGGCGGACCTGATAACGGCAAGGTATATAACGGCTTGCTGCGGGGTACGACCGGAGATGATGTCATGGTCGGCACAAGCGGCAATGACGAGATCCGTGGACTGAATGGCAATGACCTCATCTGTGCCGGTGATGGCAATGATTTCGTTCTTGGCGGTGGCGGCAACGACACCATCTATGGTGAAGGCGGCGACGACGACTTACGTGGCGGCGCTGATAACGACACCTTAGATGGTGGTGATGGCAACGACATCCTGACCGGCAACGCTGGTGATGATACCCTGCACGGCGGCAATGGCAATGATCTCCTGAGAAGTGGTGACGGCGATGACTGGCTCCATGGTGATGACGGTGACGACATCCTTTACGGAGACTCTGGCAATGACATGATGTATGGCGGTGCAGGTAATGATCTGATGTATGGTGGTGGTGGCAACGACACCATGTATGGTGACAGCGGCGATGACAACATGAATGGTGGCGCCGGTGCTGATACCATGCATGGAGGCGATGGCAACGACACCCTGTCCGGCAATGGCGGTAACGACACTCTCCATGGTGACGCTGGCAATGACGTACTGAGTGGCGGCGATGGCGATGATTTGCTTTACGGCGGTGACGGTGCGGATGTTCTCCATGGAGATAAGCATAATGACATCCTGTACGGTGGCGAAGGCAACGACTGGCTCTTTGGTGATGCTGGCGATGATATCTTGTATGGTGAAGGCAGTAATGACATCCTACAAGGCGGCGCTGGCCACGATAGCCTGTACGGAGGTGATGGTAATGATGCCCTGGCCGGCAACGCAGGTGTAGATGTTTGTGATGGTGGCGCTGGCAACGACACAGCCACTACTTGTGAGACAGTAATTAACGTTCCGTAATTCGCAGCGGCTGGCAGTAAGATGCCGGATACGAGTTGTATCTGACATAGCTGCTGACCCGACTACCAACAACCTGTCGGGCATGTCAATGCCCGGCAGGTTATTTCCCTAACCTGGACAAATCAGAACCAATTTTCTCGCGCAGAGACGTAGATGTGCAAAGTTTTTTCTCTGCGTCTCCGCGCCTCTGTGCGAGGATTCTTGCACACCGTATAAGAATCTGACTGACCGGGTAGTAAACAGCCCTCATTGTGTGTGGTCCGGCTATTAGCAGAGATGCAAACTCTCAGTGATGGTTGGATGCAGTTGCACTGGATTTAGCGCGTAGTTCCAAATCCAGTTAACAAAGGCAGTAGATATTCCATGAAATCCAAACCTATTACTTCTACAGTATTGTCTGCCCCGCAGGAGCAGGGGCAAGAGACGAGAAAAGCCAGCGATTTCTGGCCATCCCTGATGCTTTCTGTTTTGAGCGGCCTTGTTTTGCTCGGCAGTCTGATCTACTTTGCTGGCCCCTGGAATATCCTGGCGAACACGCGCCTGCTGCGCCTGCTGATTGATGCCGGCGTGGTGAAATACCATGACCGCGACGCCGGTTTTGTGCAGGGGGTGGCCGACCACGTGTATTACATGAAAGCCCAGGAGCCGGTGGAGTGGGTGGTGGTCTTGCTGGCGATTGCCATCCTCTTCCTATTCTGGGTTCTGCGCGGCGTGCAGTTTCACGACTTCGCCCGCTACCATGCCATTCCCGGATCGTTTGGGCGACACGCCCGCGCTTATCGAGCGGGCCTCATTTACAGCAAGTTTCTGCCATTGCATCTGGGCGAGACGGCGGCCACGGCCGTTTTGCAACAAGAAGGCGCAACTCCCCGGCAGGCTTACTCGACGCTGTTTTTGCTGCGGCTGTTTTTGCTCATTTCCATGAGTATATTCGCCCTGTTGGGGCTGCTGACTATCGGCTGGGCCGCCTGGCTGGGCCAGGCGTTGTGCGCCCTGTTTATCTTGGGCGTGGCCTACTGGTGGACACGGCCGTTCTTCTCCCCCACCACCGGCGTTTCCCCCCTTGCCGCAGCCAAAGCCCACCTGCGCGAACTGCTGCAACGGCCGTCGCGCCTGCTGCGCTTCGTTCTCCTCTCCCTGCTGCTCTTCGGCATGGAAGACATCGTCCTTTACCTGCTGACGATGGCCTTCTCCACCCAACAGGTCTTGCTGCACGTCGGTTTCGACTTGATCCTGATGGCCTTTGTTTGCGGCTATCTGGCGCGGCAAGTGCCCCTCACGCCTGGTGGCATCGGGCAGTTTGAATGGGGTTTTGTGGCCGCGCTCTACCTGGGCGGCGTCGGTCTGCCGGAAGCGGCCACCGTCGCCATCCTCTACAGCATCGTCTATTACCTGGCCTTTGGCCTGTTCTGCCTGGTCACGCTCGCCTGGCGCGCCGCGCAAACGCCGCTGCGAGCCGTGGTGAAGCTGGCCTATCGCCCCATGCCCGACGCTGCAGGGTCTACGGCCGTTTTCCCCACCAGCACCGACCTCGACGAAGACGCCCTGAGCAGTATCCCGGCCGTCCCCATCCCGCAAATGCCCGCCATCGCCCAACTGTGGCGGCGGGCCGTCGTCGTCGCCTGGGTGGCCCTGGCTGTCCTCTTCTTCGATTGGCTGACGCTGCTGCTGTCCGATTACTGGCTGCTGCAAAGCATGGGATTTAGCGACGTGTTCTGGACCAACTTCCGCATGGGCGCGACATTGTTTGTCAGCGGCGCACTGCTGTTTGCGACGGCCGTCGCCGTGCCCGCATTTGTCCATCCCCTGCCCGCCAGAACGCGCCGCCTGGCGCTGGGCGTGGCCGGATTGGTCGGTCTGTTGGCCGGCGCCTGGCTGACTACCTATTACCATGAATTTTTGCTGCTGCAAGGCCAACCTTTTGGCGAAACAGACCCCATCTTTGGCCGGGACGTGGGCTTTTACGTCTTCACGCTGCCCGCCTTTTGGGTGATGTGGCGGGCGGCCATGTGGTCGTTCGCCATCGCCCTGGTCTCGTCGGTGATGTGCGCCTATGCTGCGCGGCGTCAGATCACCCGAAACGCCGCCGGGTCGCGGGTAGCCGTCTGGCTGGGCACAGTCGCCACCGCGCCGACGCTTGTTGCTTTTGCCGGCTTGGGGATCAGCACTGCTTTTGGCGTGTGGCTGGGTCGCTATAATCTGCTGCTAAAGGACAGTTACAGCGCCAGTGTGTTTACGGGGGCCAGCTACATAGACGTGACCGGCCTCTTCTCGACGTTGAACCAGATTTGGGTAACGGCCGTTATCCTCCTCGGCCTCACGGCTGCTTTTGTGGTCTTGCTGTGGGCGCTGCGCCAACAAACGAGTGGACGGGGCAACGGCCGTTGGCCGAAACGAGTGCGCTGGGCGGGAACGGCCGTGCTGCTGCTCATTCTGGCCGATTTTGCCTTCGCCGGTCTGGTCAGCGTGCGCGACGCCCTGCTTGTCACTCCCAATCAGCCCGTCATCCAACTGCCCTATATCGAGCGCCACCTGGAAGCCACCCGCCTGGCCTATGGCCTGGATCAGATTGAAGAAATCGAGTTTGTACCACGCAACAACAGTGATCCCATGCCCAGCCTGGAGTACATCCTGAACAGCAGCACTATGCGCAATGCCCCGCTGTGGCCCACCTACGTCAGCTACCTGGAACAGATAGTAGACCCGCAGCATTCGCAGCGCATCCTGCAAACCGGCGGCGACAACATGATCTACGGCCCCTCGCTGGAAATCTTCCGCCAGCAGGAAAAGCTGCGCACCTATTATAATTTTCTGGATGTAGACGTGCTGCGCTACACCATCAACGGCGAGAAAGTGGTGCTGGCGAGCGCCGTGCGCGAACTGCCCATCCTGGAACCGCAGCCCTGGCTGGCCTGGTGGGGGCAGCGTTTCATGCTCTTCACCCATGGGCATGGCCTGGCGATGGCCCCCGTCGGCCAGACCACGACCGATGGCGATCCCGATTTTGTCAGCAGCCAAATTCCGGTGCAGGCGGATTGGCCGGAGATAACGGCCGTTAACCAGGCCGTCTACTATGGCGAAGGCAACGCCAGCATGGCCGTCAGCAACGTGCGCGACATGGCCGAACTGGATTACCCCACCGACCAGGGACGGGCGGAAATCGTCCTGCCGGCCGACGTGCCGGCCGGCGTAGAGGTGGATTCGCTGCTCAAGCGGCTGGTCTTCGGCTGGCGCAGCGGCGAATTCTGGGAGATGGTTTTCAGCACCCTCATCACCCCGGAAACCCGCGTCCACTACTTCCGCCAGCCTTTGCAACGCCTGGATCGCGTCGCCCCCTTCCTCTTTTTAGAGGCCAACCCCTATGCCACCATCGTCGAAGGCGAGATCACCTGGCTGGTCAACGCCATGACCACCACCGATATGTACCCCTACAGCCAGCACGAATCCATCGGCGACAAATCGCTTAGCCGCGCCCCGGAAACTGTGCAAACGCGGCGGCTCAACTACGTGGAAGATTCGGTCAAGGCCACCATCAACGCCGCCACCGGCCAGGTGCAGCTTTACAAAATCGCCGACGACCCGGTAATTAACAGCTGGGCGGCCATCTACCCCTCGCTCTTCACCGACGGTGAGCAGATGCCGCCAGAAGTGCGCCAGCAGCTTACCTACCCGCTGCAGCTGTTCCACCTGCTTTTCGACGATCTCTACATCTACTACCACATGAACGACCCGATGTACTTCTTCAATATGGAAGATATGTGGGACGATGCGGACGAGGTATTGGGGCCGGTGATGGACCGGGGCAAGGCGATCACCTTCTCGGTGGAGCCATACCACATGCTGGTGGAGACGGGTGGCTTGCTGCCGGAGGCGGCCGAAAAGCAGCAGTTTGTGATGACAATGCCCTTCACGCCGGAAGGAGCGCGCAACTTGCGAGCCATGCCGATGGTGTATCAGGATGGTGAGGATTACGGCCGTCTCTTTGTCCTCATGGTTCCGAAAGGCCTATTCATCACCGGGCCGGAACAGGCCGACGCCATCATAGACCAGGACCCGGACATCTCGGAGAAAATCTCCTGGTGGAACCGCATGGGCACGGAAGTGATTCGCGGCCACACCTCCCTGCTGCTGATTGATGAGGAGGTGGTGTACGTGGAACCCATTTTCATCCGTTCAGAGCAAAACTCAAATACACAGTTAAAGCGTGTCGTCGTGGTGATGCGCGGGCAGTCGTACATGAGCGAAACGCTGGAACAGGCCATGCGTCTGGCCTATGACAGCACTGCTTCCGGCATTGTCGCCAGTGGGCAATAAAAATAAGACCTGACAGGTCTCAGAGACCTGTCAGGTCTGCCTGAGAGGGAACCGCATGAACAGACTAATTCTGCAATTGTTTAGCGCTTTTATCATCGTGATGTTGATTGTGGCTATCTGGCCGGAAACGGAGACCAGCAGCCAGCCCAATGACGTAAACAGGGCGATTATAGCGGCAACGGCCGTTCCCACACCGATTCCCACGCTGCCGCCGACACCCCAACCGTTATCCGTCAGCTCCCCTGCCAGCCTGCAACCCGGCCAAAGCCATCCCGGCGATGGCTTTGGTCAGGCTATCGCGGTAGATGGGACAACGGCCGTCATCGGCGCGCCCCAAGCCAACAACGGCCAGGGCGCCGTCACCATCTTCACGCGGCAAGGCGGCCAGTGGCGCGAAACGGCTCACCTGACGGCCAGCGACGGCGCCGCCAACGACAACTTTGGTCGCGCTGTGGCTATTAGCGGCCAGACCATCCTGGTGGGGGCCAGCGGCCACAGCGCCGCCAGGTGGCAGGCTGGCGCGGCCTACGTCTTCCAATTCAGCAATGGCCGTTGGCAGCAGACTGCCAAGCTGCTACCCGGCTCCGCCCAAGATATACGGTTTGGTTGGTCGGTGGCGCTGGATGGGGACACGGCCGTCGTTGGCGCGCCCTACCGCTACCAGGGTGAAATGCTCAACGTCGGCTCAGCCACCATCTTTACCCGGCAGGGGCCGGCTTGGCAGCAGCAGGCGCGTCTAACCAGTGGTCTGAGCGGGGGTGCTGTCGGCAGCGATCTGTTTGGCTGGGCGGTGGCCATCCGTGGCTCCAGCCTGGTCGTCGGCGCTTACCTGAACGCCACTGTTTATAGTTATGAGTTCACCAATGGGCAGTGGCGGCAGACGGCCATGCTGCGCGACGGTACAGGTGGCAACCAATTCGGCTACAGCGTGGCCCTCTCCCAGAACAGCCTGGTAGTGGGTGCGCCGGCGGCCAATGTGCCAGTTAACCGGGGAGGAACGGCCGTTCTCTTCACCCGCCAGTCAGGCGGAAGTTGGACGGAGGCGGCGCGTTTAGCGCCAGAGGGTCTGCGCCCCGGCAGCCGCTTTGGCTGGTCGGTGGCCCTTGATGGGGGTGTACTGGTAGTCGGGATGCGTGAAAGCGAAGGCCGGAGTGACGTAGAGGAATCAGGTGGCGCCTTTGCTTTCCGCATCACCAACGGCCAGACAACCGGTAAGGCCGAGCTATATGCCCCGGTCCCTGCGCCGTTTGCCCACATGGGAACGGCCGTTGCCACCGCCAACGGTGTTATCTTCGCCGGCGCTCCCGGTCAGCGAGACACCCCAGGCGTCGTCACCGTTTTTGCGCTGAACAATTAACCACAAAAACGTGAAGAGCGCGGAGGTTTTTGACATACCTCCGCGCTCTCCGCACGTGCTACCATTACAACCTCAGGCTGCTTTGCCGCGAGTTTTGCGACAGGCTGGCTAGATTGAACCTCTGCTTGCCTCCTCTTAACGCCGGGTAAGCGGTAGGAAAAACTGAACGAAATCGGGTGTGGTAAACGTCAACACCTCAGAGGTGGTCAGGCCATCCCACCCGGTGCATGACTGCACCTGAAACGTGTAGCTGGTCTCGGGCCGCAAGCTATAAACCTGGAAACGGCCGTCGCCCCATCCAGCGCCACCGACCAGCCAAAGCGGGCGCCAGTCGGCAGCAGTTTGGCCTCTTGCTGCCAATCGCCGCTCCCGTCCGGCAGGAACAGAAAAGCCGCCCCGGCGTTGTTACCGGTGTTATCATCCTGCGGCGCGCCCGCGAGAATACGTTCCCCATCCGTCGCCAGGGCAAAACCAAAGCGGTCGCCAAACTGCGTATCGTCGCCGCTGAGAACGGCCGTTTCCTGCCAGCCGGCCGCATCTCGATTGTAGACATAAGCTATGTCGTCCAGGGGTGCGCCAACGAGCAACAAATCGCCGTTAAGGGCAACGGCCCAACCAAAGAGATCGCTCAATACCGGCCCGCCGCCGCCTGTGGCAAAGCGCACCACCTCGCTCCAGCCGCCGCCATCTGCGGCAAAGACATAAACCGCGCCGGAATTGTTCGTGCCGCTGCTGCTGTAAGGCGCGCCTACGGCGATGGTATCATCATCCACAGCCACGCTGAAGCCAAAGTACGTATCGCCAACGGCGCTGGGCAGCAGCTTGTCACTTTCGAGCCAGTCGCTGCCGTCGTAGGTGAAGAGGTAAACCTCGCCGGTAGGGATGGCGTTGTTGGTGGCGGCCGGCGCGCCGATAACGGCCGTGTCGCCGCTGATGGCGACTGACAGGCCAAAACGGGCTTGAGGATTGGCGTCGGGAGCGGTCAACTGCACAGTTTCTGTGACCATCGGGTCTGCCTGGGCCGGTTGATACCGGGCGAAGATGACGCTCGGGAGTAACACGGTCAAGACGATCACGAATTGTAAAGGCTTGAACATTTTGTTACCTCCACGAATTTAGGAGGCGTGACAGGTTCACCAAATCTGTCACGTTTGCGGATACAGCGCTGCGCCCAGCTGCGCTGCGCCGAAGGGTTTTAACAGGACGGAGCGGCAAAACGGCCGTAAGTGATCCAGCGTGGCCGAATGCTCGCTGCCGGATAGTGTCATGGCGATAAGCGGGATGGTGCGCGTCTCTGGCAGGGCGTTTAGGGCGCGCGCCGTTTCGTAACCATCCATCAAGGGCATGTTCACATCCAGCAAGATCAGGTCTGGTCGCTCACTGCGCGCCAGGTCTAAACCTTCACGGCCGTTTTGCGCCTGCAAAATCTGCGCCTGTGGCTGAACCAAAGAAATCAGCTTGCTAATTTCCGTTCTGAATCCGCCATGGTCATCCACAACCAATATCCGTTTCATGGTTATCCACCACCTCTCCCTGGACGGCCGACACCTGGCGGCGGGCCAGGAACCCAGGCCGGCGGTCCTTCACCATCACCATCGTCATCGTCGTCGTCCCCTGCCCAAGGAGGCGGGCCAGGAACCCAGGAAGGCGGGCCGCCAGGTTCAGTGCCATTTCCTGGTTCGTCCACACCCTCGCCACGCAGCATCGCGTTTAATCCCAGGTAAAAAGGTTCGATCGTCGGGCCATAGCCACTGGCGCGGAAATGCAGGTTCGCTTGTTTCTCTGCGCCAACTGAGACCAGTGTATAGCTGCCGCTGACCGTGAAACTCTGGCTTTCGCCAGGGTCAATGATGGTGGGCAGGCTTGGAGCCTCAGTTGTGGCTTCTGGAGCCTGGCCGCGGGGCCGCGGGGTCGTGTGCGTCAGCGCCAGCGTGTCAATGATCACCGCTTCACTGCTGTTCGCGTCATTGCTGACAACGACCGTGAATTCATACTCCCCTTCGTCGGGCGCATCTTCACAATGAAAGGCGCTGTCCCAGGTGATTGTGATCCCTGGCAGCACTTCTTCGGTTGATTGACCGGTGGCGATACAACTCTCTTGCGCTGCCGTGGCCGTGACGCCAAGCGCCGCGAGCAGGGCAAGCAATCCCAATAAGCGTGCTATCCTATACATGTTTTTTTCTCCTTGTGCGGCGTTTGCCGTGAAGCAAACAGCCGCGCTATCCGATAATCAGCCGCGTTGAACTATCCAGAGGCTAATTCGCTTCTGTTCACTGCTGATTTCTATTTGTGATGCCGGCCGAGTCTGGGTTATCGGTGCGGTGCTGATGGTGAGGTAGTCGGATTGCGAACGGCAAGCGGCGTTTTGTTGCGTGACGCTTTATGGCGTGGCTGTCGGTGGCGTGTTGGGCGACACAGGCGGCGTTGGCGGCGTCAGGCTGGGGACCGGCAAGGTGATCGGCGGGCCTGGTTCTTCTGTGGTTGAGGGCGTGGTTGGCGGGACAGTCGGCGATGGGACCACCGGAGTCACCGGGATGGTCAGGTTGACCGGGGGGGTTGGGATAATCGGCACGGCCGTTGGCGATGCCCCAGGTACAGATGGTAGAGTTGGCAGTGGGATGGAGGGTGGACCGGGTCGCCCGCCCAACAACTGCATGATTTCACCCCAACCGAGTCCCTGGCGGCGCATGGCAAAGATGTCGGCAACGGCCGTTCCCGTATCCTGGCTCAAACCATAAGCCAGATCGATTTCGCCGAAGCCAAATCCCTCGCAGAACCAGCCGATAATCTCGGTGTAAGGTACACCATAGACCTGGCTCAACCGCGCTCCTTCCGGGTGCGGCGACACACCGGTGCAGTCGCCAGGGATGGTTGTAGGAAATGGTGTGATCGTTACCCCAGGTGTTGGTGACGTGGCCGTGGTTGAAGGCGTCGGTGTGGTTTCGCGTGGAGGGCACGTCTGGACCAGGGTGATAGTCAGCCGGGTGAAATGATGGCCGGGGCGGTTACTCTCGGCAGTAATAAACAGCCGCAACTTCACTTCCGTCTCCGCTGGCGCATCCAGCCAGGCCGCGCCTAAATCCACTTGAACATTGAAGGAGACCGTCTCCCCGGCGGCGATACTCTCCCAATCGGCCGGGTTCAGGGTGACGGATTCGACAAACTGCGTGCCGGGCAGCAGAGCATAACCCAGGGCTACTTCGGCTGCGGCATCCTGAGGCGAGTCGCCGCTATTTTCCAGGAAACCGGTCAATAGATAGCTGGTTTCGCAGCCGGTCGCCTCTAATTCATCCGGCCCAAACGAGAGACTGGGCCGGGCGGGTTGTTCGCCGATCTCCGGGCGTTCGGTTTGGGCAGGGGTCAGCAGCGTAATCTGCCGGGCCAGACGTTGGCCGTCGGCGGCAAGTGTATACACCACGCGCACCAGATCGCCGACAGCCAGGTCAGACGGCCGTTCTGTCTGCTCTGTCACCTCTACTGAGATGCTGTTTACCAGCCAGAGCCGGGGGGTGATGGCTTGCAGCACGCCGGTAAAGGCGGATTGGTGGGTTGAGGGGGCGGCCAACTCTACGCTGTCTACCTGCCAACGGCCGTTGGGTAAAATACGACCGGTAATCTCCACCCAATCGCCCAGGGCAAATTCACCCGTCAAGACAGTCTCTTCGGTGACGTAAACCAACAACTCGTCAACTTGCCAGAGTGAACGATCCATACGCAACAGCTCGCCCTGGCTGCGAAAGTAACGCAGCGGTGAGGGCGGGGCCTGCCCAACCTGTGTGCCGACGGCGTGCCCGGCAGCAATGGCAACGGCCGTTCCGTCCGTCGTCACGATTACCTGCCCTTCGTCTACAGCAAAAAATGCGCGGCCGTCGGTCGCCACTGCCACGGAAAAGATCGTACCGCGTACCTCGGCATCGCCAGAGGGGGTGTGGACGACGTAGGAGGCGCTGGCGCTGCGCAAGGGATTGACGTGATGCCGGGTCTGGCCGACGTGTTGGCGCAATTCCACCACCAGCGCCTCGTCCGGACGTTGCGCCAGCACAGCAATCGTCAATTCGCTGTTCGCGGCCAGATGTAACTGGCTGCCATCGGTAAATTGCAGATTGGCCGTCGAATCAGGGCCGCTTCGCAGCCGCTGCCCGGTTAGCAACGGCGTACCAGCCCGAATCGGCTGCCAGGTGGCGCCATCCTGTGTAGAAAACTCGATTTGTCCACTGACATCCATCAGGGTAAGGGCTGCAACGGACTGTATCTGGTTATTTAGCGAGGTGAACCAGGCAATGGCCAGGATCAGTAGGGCTGTGGCAGCCAGACCAGAGAGGCCCAGACGTGGCACAGCCCAACCGCGCCAATCGGGGAGAAACGGCCGTTTCTGAACCGGCGCTTGTCGCTTTTGCTTACGGGCCTGTTCCTGAATGAAACTTTCCACTGTGTTGTTCCGGCTGAGAGATAGATCGGGTTCCGGTCGGGGCGCCGTGCGGATAGCGGACGTCAGGCGCAGCAGGTCGCGCAGATAGCGGTCCTCTTCCGGTATCTGCTCTAAAAGCTCTGCCAGCGGTATACCGGCCTCTAATTTGGCAATGTATTGTTGTAGGATGTCATCTCGGTCAGCCATAGAAAACTCTCTGCGGCCCCAGAATGCGTTGTAGGGCCTCTAAACCGCGGGCTTGTAAAGCTTTGACGGCGCTTTCGCTTTTGTTAAGCGTCTGAGCCACCTGGTTAATGGGCATCTCAGCCACAAAACGAAGGATGATTACGTCGCATTGATCAGAAGTCAGGCGGCGTAGGGCTTGTTGGAGGCGTTCGATGGTCAGGTTGTAGTCAACGGCCGTTTCTGGCCCATCATAGTCGGCGGGCATGTTCTCATCCAGGTCAATATGGTTGCGCACGGCCGATTTGCGCATATGGTCAATCGCCAGGTTACGCGCTATCTGGAAAAGCCAGGCGCGGAATGGGACACGGCCCGTCCGGTAGCGCGGTAAATGCTGCATTACGCGGATAAAGAGTTCGGCGGTTAAATCTTCGGCGACCTGCGGCCGACCGACGCGGTAATAGAGGTAACGGTAGACGTCCGATTTGTAATGTTCATACAGATCAGTGAGAGCGCTCGTATCGCCGGACTGGGCGCGTGTGATAACGGCTGCGGTCACTTCTTCAGGCATGTGCTTTGTTCCGAAATTGTCTTGCTATTTAGTATAACGGATGAGCAAGCCAAAAAGTCTCACTGAAAAACGCCCAATAGCCGCAGCTTGTTACCCGTCCGTAGATCACGGAAACGGCCGTAGCCGTGGCTCATTTGTCCAAGTGAAACAGGTGAGGAAGGTGATTAAGGCGGCAAACGGCCGTTCCCCACATTTTTGTGCAGTCGGAATTGAATCCTATCACCTCACCGACCTGTACGAAGATTGCGTACAGATTAAATGACATCCGATTTAGTAACATCTATAATCTACGCATGTTAACTCAAACTCCCTTCCTCAACCCTATTCCGCTGCGGGCACAATTCCCCGCTTTACAATTGGAAATCAATGGCAAAACGGCCGTCTACCTCGACGGCCCCGGCGGCACCCAGGTTCCACAGCGCGTCATTGACGCCATCAGCGAAGCACTCACTGTGGGCATTTCCAATCATGGCGGCCCCTTTTTCACCAGCGCCCGTAGTGACGCTATCGTCGAGGCCGCGCGGATGGCGATGATGGACTTCTACAACGCTCGCCGGCCGGAAGAGATTGTCTTCGGCCAAAATATGACCAGTCTCACCTTTGCCATCAGCCGGGCCATCGCCCGCACCTGGCAGCCCGATGACGAAATCGTCGTCACCCGGTTGGACCATGATGCCAATATCTCCCCCTGGCTGCTGGCTGCCGAAGACCGCGGCGTCACCGTGCGTTGGCTGGATTTCGACCCCGCCGATTGCACCCTGAAGTTAGAAGCGCTGCCTGATCTGCTCAACGAAAAAACGCGCCTGGTTGCCATCACCTTAGCCTCCAATGCCGTCGGCAGCATTACTGATGTCAAGCGAGCAGTCGAAATGGTCCATGCAGCCGGTGCGCTGGCCTATGTGGATTCAGTCCATTACGCTCCCCATGGCTCCATAGACGTACAAGACCTGGATTGTGATTTTCTGGCAGCATCCGTTTATAAATTCTTTGGCGGTCACGTTGGCGCTCTCTATGGCAAGTACGATCTGCTTGACGCTATGACGGCTTACAAAGTTCGCCCGGCTTCGTCAAAACCGGCCGACAAATGGGAAACCGGCACGCAGAGCTTTGAAAGTCTGATTGGCGTCACGGCCGCTGTGGATTACATTGCCGACATCGGCGACGCCGTAGGCTCCCGCCGCCAACGACTCGTACAGGCCATGGCGCGTATCAAAGAATACGAAATGAGCCTGAGCGAACGGTTTCTGCAAGGGGCGACAAAAGTGCCGGGCTTGCACGTATATGGGATCACAGATATTGAGAGTCTGGAACACCGCACACCAACTTTTGCCATAAGCCTGGAAGGATTCACTCCCGCGCAGGTCGCTCAAAAATTGGGCGAGCAGGGCATCTTCGTCTGGGACGGTCACTATTACGCCATTGCCGTCATGGAACGGCTCGGTTTGCTGGATAAAGGCGGCCTGGTGCGCATCGGTTTTGTCCATTACAACACCGCCGAAGAAGTGGACCGGGTGTTAACCGCTTTGGCGGAAATGGGGTGAGGGATTTCTCATCTCGGTTGACATCACCCGTTATCTGTGCCATAATGCGCCCATCATTAACATTGATTGGCAGCAAACGCTGCGACGCCATCCTAATGACAAGGAGGTGGTGCTTGTGGATAGTTATTCAGCTAGTCGCGCCGTAGCACTACCTCCTCGTTCGAGATAAGTAGTGCTACGGCGCAAGAAAGGCCCCATCGCAAGATGGGGTCTTTCGCTTTCTTATGGATTGGTTTGGGGGCCGAAATCGAGCAAAGAGGGCTGTAGAATTGTTGTTGGCCGACGTTCCTGAAGCTTTTCCTGCGTTTGTACATCAAAGTTCGTGATCAAGACTTCTTGATTAATCACCCGCTCGGAACCATTTTTCTTCGTGTTCATCCCCGAATATGTTTGCACAGTGATGATGTTGTAGCCGTCATACATTTCGTGCATTTCAGGCATATCGTAAGAAGAAAGAATCCATTTGCACTTCGACTGCGTTAGACGATGCGCCAATCGTTGATGATCTGCCCAATCCTGCATATTGTGCTTATAATTACAGCCATTATTCGGATAGGGAGGATCGATGTACATGATCGTCTGTGGTTTGTCATAGCGATCTATGCAGTCTTCCCAACTTAGATTCTCGATAATGACCGTACTCAATCTTTTGTGTACAGGCTCTAATTTTTGCCGGAGATGTTTTAGAGCTCCGATCAGACGGTTGCCATGCCCACCGTCTGATATACTTGTCTGAAAACGAGGATAGTCTAATTCACCACCCCATCCAGCCATGATTAAATAATAAAAGCGATGAGCGCGCTCAATAGCATTTAGGGTAAGAGGGTCTAAATCAGCCAATCTTTCAAACTCGTTTCGAGACACTAATTCCCATTCAAAAGAGGCAATAAGTTCTTCTGGTTGATGTTTTAGGACGCGGAAAAAGTTTATTAGCTCTTGATCAATATCATTGAGGACTTCAACAGCGCTTGGCGGTTTGCCAAAAAGCACCCAGGCTCCTCCAGCAAATGGTTCTACGTAGCAAGTGTGTTCCGGTAGGATAGGAATGATATATTTTCGGAAACGGGATTTACCACCAACCCATCGCACTGGACTATTGATCATTTTCTGCGTCGTATTCATAAATATATCCAAAATGTCTCTAATGGAGACATTTTATCATGAAATCATTTGGGATGCAACATTGATTTTAGACATTTGTTCTACTTCAACAAGAGTATAAAGGTTTTTTGGCTTAAATGGAAAGTATTCTGAAACTAAATTATGGAACGCTTTGGTGAAAAATTACATGATCTGCGAAAATTTCATAATGTAACTCTCAAATGGCTGGCCAATCAATTAGGTTACACCACGCATAGTTATATTAGCGAAATTGAATCCGGCTACAAAGTACCAAATGTAGAATTTGTCTTAAAGACTGCAAGATTGTTCAATGTATCAACAGACGATTTGCTCAAAGATGAACTTGAATTAAATCTGCAACAATCAAAACTTGACATAAATTATGAACCTACCATTCGTAGATAGAAAACCTAATTCTCAAGAGATTGAGCGCTTTCGCTTAATTCTGAGTACCTATCAAGATGGTACGGGTATGTTAAAAGATGGCGATAGAACTTTGCCCGGATGGCGAGACTTCGAGAGGTCCGTGGCAATTGCTTTTGATGGACAAGGGTTGGAAAGCAAATGGATCTATGATGTGTTATTGCCCATTAAAAGTTCCACGGGAGCATATTATGGCATTTCTTGCAAGATGCGCGGAATGCTCGGAACTGTCGAAAAGCAAAAGCGGGTAACTATAGACTCGAGGTTCGCTCAAATTGAGCGGTAAATAGTAAAATTGGCGGCATGACTATGCCAGAATTCACAATCAGTGTTGAACGGCTGGATGACCTGCCGCTCTTGTATGGGTTTATCGAAAAGATGGGCATTCAGTCCACCATTGATACCGTCATCAAACCGCACCGGGAATTGGCAGGGACTGAGCATGGGTTGGGTGATCTCCATCTGGCTCCAGCCACATCATCTCGGCGTACAACCATCGGATGGATCGGGTTCAAGAGTGGGTGGCAACCCATCAGGTTTCTTTGCGGCAGTTGACCGGACAGGACTGACCGAGCTTGACTTCACCGATGACCGACTGGCGATTTGTCTGCGGGAACTGCACGAGCCTGACCAGTGGCGGCGGATCGAGAGCCTGTTGGGTAATCGGTTGCTGCGCGTTTACGACCTGCGGTCGGTGAACATCGTGCGGCTGGATGGCACAACCGCCGGCGTGTATCACGACCCGGCGGGTCACCTGTTGTTTCAGGTGGGGAAGAACAAAGAAGGGGTCTATGAACCGCAGTTCAAAGCGATGCTGGCCAGCCTCGACCCGTTGGGCTTGTTGTTGGCGCTGGATGTGGTTCCTGGCAATCGGGCCGATGACCCGCTGTATGTGCCTTGCTACCAGCGGGTGAAAGAGATGCTGGCCCGGAATGGACTGCTCATTGTCGGCGACAGCAAGATGAGCGCCTTTGACACCCGGGCCACGATTGCGGCGGGCCATGACCACTATCTGACGCCCCTGCCCGATGGCAAGAGTGAACCGGGTCTGCTGGACAAGTACCTGCGCCGGTGGTGGGCTGACGGCGGCGCGGCGATGCCGGTTTTCCTGCCCGACGATGAGCCTGAGGAGGGACAAGAGCCTGACTGCTCCTGGCCATCGCCGAAGGATTCGAGGTCAGCCGCGCCCATCAGGCTGGGGTGGGCCACAGCATGTCGTCTGGTCGGAGCGTTGTCTGGTGGTGCGCTCGTTGAGCTACCAACAGACCGAACAGGCGAACTTGCGGCAGCGGCTGGCCAAAGCGGAAGGGGCGCTGCGGGACTTAACGCCTGCGCCAGGGCGGGGTAAACGCCCCATCACCGATGAAGCGAGTTTACAAAAAGCCATTGCCGCTATTGAAAAGCAGTATCGCGGCCGGTCTGTTGCCGGTCAGCTACACTCGCCAGGTCACAGAACGCGCCATCCGCGGCTATCGCGGTCAACCGGCACGGTAGAGCAAGACATTCGTTACCAGGTGCAGGTCAAGCGAGACGAGGCGGCGATTGAATGGGCGCTGTTCCGGGCTGGTTGGCGTATCTACCTGACCAATGCGCCGCAGGCGTCGCTTTCTTTGACCGAGGCCGTCCTGGCTTACCGCGACCAGTATATCGAGGAGAACATTTCCGCCGTCCCAAAGGCAATATGCTCTCCATCACCCCGGTCTATGTCCAGCGGGATGACCATGCGCAGGGCTTGTTTCATTTGCTCTCGCTGGCGGCGCGACTGCTGGCCTTAGGCGATTACACGGCTCGTCGCACTCTGGCCGACCAACAGTCAGAACTGAGTGGCATCTACCCCGGCAACCCCAAGCGGGCCACGGCTCGGCCGACGATGGAGCGGCTGCTGGAGGCTTTGACAACATCAACCTGAGCATTATCCATCTGACCGGGCAGCGGGTCTGTCAGGCGACGCCGTTAACGGCCGTGCAGCAGCGCATTTTATCTCTGTTAGGCTTGTCGGCTACGTTGTATACCAACTGGACTGTGGCCTGAACCGGTTAACCAGGGGTGGATTGGGCCTGTTGACGGTATTTGATTGGTAAAGTGCTTGTTTTTTGTAGCTGTCATATCGGTTTTGCTGGCTTCTGAACCACTTCACCGATATGGCAATCTGAATTGGACTTTTGCTCGTTTATTTGAGCGAACGCCCTGTATAGAAGTATCAAATGCAACAGGAGAGTTTTGGGATGCGATTAAAGCCGCAAGTCTAACACAAGAAGATTATCATAAAAAACCTCAACTCGCCGGGGCAATGTTGATTCAAGTCGTTGAAAAGTGGCACAATAAAGTCAGTATTGTGAATGGTGGCCTTGTGGACACGGCCAAAAGTTTCTATCTTGTTTTGCAATGGGAGAGAAAATCTGGACGCTATCAACTTTTTCAATTCCCAGTTGATTTGCCAGATCCCCGTGAATTGAGTTGGCAAGTTGATGGCCGACGTCTCATTGGTCGAGATGCGCAGGGTGTATTGTTTGAATGGTATGGTTTGTCGGGCGGCCAACTAAAATATTATCCTCTTGCCAGCAATGCCTTGTGGCAATCCCCCATTTTTCTGCTTGAATCATTGCCTGATGATCTGGACAATGCTGTAAAACAAAAAGCGCTCGCTTACTTTCCCCATTTGTGGCAACAAGCCCAAGAGAAAACAGATCAAGAGTGAAATTATGAAGCACATTCCCGTTGTTCTTTTTGGCGCGGGCGGCGTGGGTTCGGCGGTGCTGCGACAGATTGTAGACGGCCGTTCCCCCACCGCCACCCGCAATCACGTCCACTTCACCATCGTCGCTGTGTGCGACAGCCAGACCTGGCAGTTTCAGCCTGCCGGGTTGTCCGATGCGCAGCTGCGCCAGATTGTAGCGCAAAAAGCCCAGGGGCAGCCGGTGGGCGAACAACGGCCGTCACCCCTGCAAATCATCAACATCCTGGCCGAATCCGGGCTGGAACAGGTGATCGTGGTAGACGTAACGGCCGTGTCCGGCCTGGAACCCACCCTGGACCGCGCCCTCGAACTCGGCTACGGCGTTGTCCTGGCGAACAAAAAAGCGTTCGCCGGCCCCTGGGCGACAGCGCAGCACTATTTCCACCATCCCCGTGTGCGCCACGAATCTACCGTCGGCGGCGGACAGCCAGTGATTGCTACCCTACGCTACCTGTTGGACACCAACGACCCCATTCACGAGATTCAGGGACAGCTCAGCGGCACGTTGGGCTTTATCTGCCAGCAGTTGGACCAGGGCGTGCCCTTCTCCCAGGCCATCGCCGAGGCCAAAACGCGCGGCTACACCGAACCCGACCCCCGCGAAGACCTGGGCGGCCTGGACGTCATGCGCAAGGTGATGATTCTCGGCCGCATGGCCGGCTGGCCGCTGGAAACAGCCGACATCCAGGTCGAGTCACTGTACACACAAAACCTGGCCGACCTGACCGTGCCTGATTTTATGGCCCAGGTCAGCGTATTAGACCAGGCAGTGCGGCAGCGTGTGGCTGTCGCCCAGGCCAACGGGCAGGTTTTGCGCTACCTGGCCCATCTGCGTGACGGCAAAGGGGTGGTGGGGTTAACGGCCGTGCCCGCCGGCAGCGCCCTGGCAAACCTCAAATTCATCAGCTTCCGCACCGGTCGCTATGACGATGAGCCGCTGATGATTTGCGGCAAAGGGGCGGGCGTAGAGATGACGGCCGCCGGCGTGATCGGCGATATGCTCGACCTGGGAACGAGATTTGAATAATTTACACCTTTAGATTGTAACATCTCAATAATCTGGGGAGCCTCCGGGAGGCTTGTCGTTACCGTCACGGTCGTCTCTAGCCCCGTTTACGGGGCGTCGTTGTTTAGCCTGGGGCTTTAGCTCCAAGACGCAGCAGACCGCCGGGTAACAGCTTTCTGGTTACGGCTTCCGGTACACGCCTCTCTCCCTCGTCATCAGGCCGTGCTCGATCAGGCCCCGCCGCAAAGCGGCCACGTCTTCGTGAAAATCGAGCAGAACAAAGTTGACCTCTTTCTCGGAATAATCGCGCCCGATCTCAAAAGCCTCTGCGATTTTTTCCAGAACGATTTGCTGCTTTTTTAGCTGCGCCGGCAGAGTTTTTAGCTGCCCATGAAGAAAGAACGTTTTCAGCACCTTGTCGCGGTAGGCGTCTGCTTCTACGCTGGCGTTGACATCTGGCAGGGGGAGTTGTACCAGGTCGGCTAACGACCGCTGCCACACCCCTTCCGCCAGCGAATACACCTGGTAATATTGGTCTTTGACGGCCGTTATCAGCCCCACCTCACTCAACTGCCCCAGATGATGAGAAATAGTCCCCGGCTGCAAGTTCAAAATAGCCGCCAACTCTTCACCATGTCGCGGCTTGCTGCGAATCAGATTCACCATCAACAACCGCGCCGGGTGTCCCAGTGCTTTAAACAACTGCGCCCGCGCTGTCAGGTCACTTTCCGCGCTCATCGTTCATTTTCCCAGGGCTTGCTGCCGGTAGCCGCGTGATACGCTCCGGAAAAAACGCCCCGCATCGTACGCACCGTGCTGAGTTTGATTTGTTCCTTGATCAGATTTTCCCGGTCATTCATCGCCCGGCGCAGTTCAATCTCCTGCTCGCCGTGCCGGATAATGGCGTCGGTGATCAGGGAAAAGGCTTCTTTGACTTTGTCCACCTCTGCCAGGCCAGAAGCCATGATTGCCTGATATTTGTCCATAATGTAAGGATCGTTTGGCGGTTCCATGTTTATCTCCTTTCTGTCCAGCGTGCCAGCCTTTTGCCGGCGACAAGCCGACGGGCAGTCGGCATTCTATTGCTGTGTTTTCACAGTAAAATAATACAAAATGATTCGACAAATGTCAAATCAAAGATACAAAAACCAGCATGATTAGTGTGAAATTTAGATACCGACACAGTTGCCGATAACATGGTACTATCGGAACAAATTTTTGGCGTGATGGAGGATATTGCCCGTGAAATGGATCAAACGAATTGCTGCGACGTTGGCCGTACTGCTGCTGTTGTTCATCCTGGTAATCGGTGGTGTGATGTTGTTCGATGTGCTTGCTGGTTCGCAAACGGCCGATTTTAGCAATATCGCCTACAGCGGGGCAGACGACACGAAACTCCTGGGCTACCTGGCCCAACCGCCCGGCGAGGGACCCTTCCCGGCGGTGTTGATGCTGCATGAATGGTGGGGCCTCAACGATGGCATCACCCAATTGGCCGACGCCCTGGCCGCTGAAGGCTACGTGGTATTGGTCCCCGATGCTTACCGGGGCAATCTGGCGGAACAGGTTCCCGGCGCGCTCTTCCTGCGCCTGACCACGCCGACGGAGGAAATTCACGCCGACCTGGATGCGGGGTTAGCCTACCTGCGGGCGCTGCCCGGCGTAGACCCGGCGCGGGTGGCGGCGTTGGGCTTCTGTTTTGGCGGCGAACAGTCGCTGCAAATCAGCCTGCGCCAGCCGGAGAATCTGGCGGCGACCATCGTGCTGTACGGGTCACTAGAAACAGACCCAGCGGCGCTGCAACCCATCGCCAGCCAGCCGCTTTTAGGCATATTTGGCGCCGAGGATGCCCAGATTCCGCTGAGTGAAGTGGACGCATTTGCCGCCGCCCTGGACAGCCTGGGCGCACCGGCAAACATCACCGTGTACCAGGGGGTAGGCCACGCTTTTGTCACCGAAGACAATTACAACCAACCAGGCGCGGCCGGCGACGCCTGGCGGCAGATGAAGCAGTTTCTGGCCCAGAATCTTGGCGGAGCCTGAGCGATGGTCGGCGATAAACCGATTGGCATTGTGGCCGGAGTGGGGCCGTTTGCCGGGCTGGATTTACTGGGCAAGATTTTGGCGGAAACGGCCGTTCACCGCGACCAGGACCACCTGCCCATCTACAGCCTCTCGCAGCCAGACGAAATCCTGGACCGTACCGAATACCTGCTGGGCATCGTCGCCGAAAACCCGGCCTACGCCATCGCCGGCCAGCTGCAAAAGCTGGCGGCGATGGGGGCGCAGGTGGCCGGCATCCCCTGCAACACAGCCCACGCCGCGCCCATTTTTGATGTGATTATGGCTGAATTGCGCGCCGCCAACTGCCAGATCCACCTGCTGCACATGATCCGCGAAGTAGGCAGGCATCTGCGCGATAACCATCCGGCTATCCAAACTGTTGGCGTGCTGTCCACCACGGGCACATATCGGGCGCAAATCTACCCACAGATGTTGGGGGAGGTCGGCTTTATTGTGCTTGCGCCGGATGAAGCGATGCAGGCGGCGCAAATTCACCCGGCCATTTACGACCCGGTGTATGGTATCAAGGCCACCGGCGCGCCGACCAATCAGGCGCGGGCGCAGTTGATGGCCGGGGCGCGGGCGCTGCGCCAGCAAGGTGCGGAAGCCGTCATCCTGGGCTGCACGGAAATTCCGCTGGCAATTGAGACCGCGCAGATCCACGACATGATCGCCATTGACCCGACGCGCATTTTGGCGCGGGCGCTGATACGGGAAGCGAGAAGAATTTCGGATTTCGGATTGCGGATTGCGGATAAGAATCTTCCGCCGCAATCCGCAATCCGCAATATTGGAGGTTTGATGCCGCGAATACGCGAGTTGGGAATTTATGACGGCCGTCTGCCCACCGGCCCGCTGAACGCCATTACGGATGTGGTCGGGGTGGCGGTGGGGCATTTTACGCTGGTCGAGGGCGAGGGGGCGTGGACCGGACACGGCCCATTTCGCACCGGGGTGACGGTGGTTTTGCCACATCTGGGTAATCTGTATGCCGAAAAAGTGGCCGCAGCCGTCCACACCATCAACGGCTATGGCAAGGTGATCGGCTTTGAGCAGGTGCGCGAATTAGGCAACCTGGAGACGCCCATCGCCCTCACTGGCACGCTGAACGGCCCACGAGTGGCCGACGCCCTGATCAGCGTGATGATTGCCCAAAACCCGCACATTGGCCTGGGTTTTGCGGCCACCGGGCGGCAGGGTTATGCCAGCGTCAACCCGGTGGTGGGCGAGACCAGCGATGGCTTTCTGAGCGATATGCAGGCGCGACCGATTGGCGAAACGGCCGTGTACGCCGCGTTGGCTTCTGCGACCACCGGCCCGGTAGCCGAGGGCGTGGTCGGCGCGGGCACGGGCACAAGCTGTTATGGCTGGAAGGGCGGCATCGGTACCGCCAGCCGCCGCCTGCCGCCAGAACAGGGCCGGTTTATCATCGGCGCCCTGGTGCAGAGCAATTTTGGCAGCCCGGAGGAATTGACAATTGCCGGGGTGAATGTGGGGGCAAAGTTAAGGCCGGAGATCGCGGGCGGCGACAGGGGGTTAGGGACGGGGCAGGGAAACCAACCCTCAGCCCTTAATCCCCATCCCCGCAATGAAGGCTCCATCATGGTTGTGCTGGCGACGGATGCGCCGTTGGATGCGCGGCAGTTGGGGCGGTTGTGCCGCCGGGCGGCGTTTGGGTTGGCGCGCACTGGGTCTACCGGTCACGGGGGCAGCGGTGATTTTGTGATTGCTTTTAGTACGGCGTACCGGATTTTGGACAGGCCAGAGAAAGTGGTGGGGCAACGGCCGTTTCTCGACGAACAGCCGATCATGAGCGCCCTCTCGCTGGCTGTTATTGAGTCGGTGGAAGAGGCAATCTACAACAGCCTGCTGATGGCCCACACGGTGGTGGGGCGGGATGGCAATACGCGCTATGGACTGCCGGCAGAGGCGGTGTTGGCCGTAATCCGTAGTCCGTAAACGGAACACGGATTACGGTTTACGGAACACGCCCTATATAACGTTCTTGCACGGATGATTGAATTTTACGCTGGTCTGCGCTATACTCCCCCAGAGTATATTGTGAAGCAAGGAGCAATACAAAACTATGCCGATGTACAGTTATGTTTGCCACGATTGTGGGCAGCCTTTTGAGAAAAAACTGCGCATGTCGGAAGCAGGCGACGCGCAGGAATGCCCTACGTGTGGCAGCCAGCACACGCGCAAATCTATTGGTGCGGTAGCCGCCGTTGGTGGCGCGTCGCGCAGCAGCATCCCGCTGAGTGTGCGGCCACCCAGCAGCCCCTTCTCTTGAGCGGGCGGCTGCTAGACCGGCCGTGCGCCGGTAATTGAAGAAGGGAATTTATACAAAGAAACAAAGGGACAAAGGAGCAAAGTTTGTTCTTTGTGCCTTTTGTTCCTTTGTAATGAAAAATCTTATGAACGTACAATCAACGGCCGTAAAAGATGACATTCAGGTGCGGCTGCGCCGCATTGAAGGGCAGGTGCGCGGTGTACAGCGCATGGTGGACGAAGAGCGAGACTGCCGCGAGATTGTGCAGCAGTTGAAAGCGGTGCAGTCGGCCGTCAAGACAGCGACAAATCTGTTTTTGCAGGCGTATGCCCGTGAGTGTTTGTTGAATGACGAGGACAGTACCGCCGAAGAGCGGGCGGCGTTGGTGGATGATTTATTGAATTTGATGACAAGGATGGAAAGCTAATGGCACATCGTAAAACAGCGACCCTGCGTTGGACAGGCGAAGACACGAATTTTGTGACGACGCTGGGGGCAGGGTATCAGGTTTTATTTAAAGCGCCACAAGCCGACGAGACGGGCGGCAGCCCGATGGAGTTCTTTTGGCCGGGGTAGCTGGCTGTACCGGCGTTGATGTGGTGTCGATCTTGAAGAAGATGCGCCAGGATGTGCAGGATTTGACGGTGTTTATTGATGGCGACCGGGCTGGGGAGTATCCGATGGTTTATACGGACGTGAAGATTGTCTACACCATCAAGGGCAAGGGGATTGACTCAACGGCCGTAGAAAAAGCCATCGAACTCTCCATGACCAAATACTGTTCGGCCAGCATCACTTTCAAGCGGGCCGGAGTGCATGTGACCACAGAATATGTGATTGAGGAAGTTGGTTAGGTGAGTGGGTTATACAAACCCGCAACAGGCAAACAAAAAACGCCCACTTGTGTGGGCGTTTTTGCGTTAATAAAGAAACCCCGGTGAGGGACATAAGTCGGGGGGATGGTCAATAAGGAGGCGTTTGTATGTTTATTGAATCTCTTAGCGGCCGACGACAGATGTTGGCTCCGGCCTCATGATACCGCCGAAAGCGAGCTGGCACACCAGAGGAGATTCGGTAACGCGCTTTTGACCCCGCTTATGTATCAACCGGGGTAATATGGAAACGGAAATTGTTAATGTGTTCTACTTGCATTATAGATGGTGGGGGAAACGGCCGTCAATCCCCCATCGCCTTAAAATTTGCGGGTGGCTTCCGTGTTCCGTGTTCCGTGTTCCGTTTACGGCTTACGGCTTACTGTTTACGGTTTACGGCTCACGGCTTCCGCCTCATCCATCATTCTGGTCAATAACGGCCTGGGTGACGCGGTAGATGTCGTCCAGAGTAGCGCCGCGGGCGCGTTCGACGCGGGCGATGCGTTTTTGGAATTGCGCTGTGGCGTAGTCTATAAATTCCGACTCTTGTAAGCCAAAGGGAATGGGGTCGTAGCAGTCGAAGGCGTCGCCGATGACACCCAGTCCAGGAATGAGCAGCTCATTCATCGTCTCTTCGACCACATCCCACAGGCTGTCGTCTTGGGCGACCAGGCGAGAGATGAGGAAGATGCCGTAGGCGATGTGGCGCGATTCGTCTTGCTTGAGCAAGTGGATGCCCTGCCGCGCGCCGGGCATCAGGTTATTGCGTTCCAACACGGTGAAGTAAGAATGGTAGCCGGTCTCCGCCAACATACCTTCGACAAGCAGATTGTAGGTAACGGCCGCTTTCACCTGGGCGGCCGGGGAAACGTCCTGCCTGAGGGCCTGAAGCGTCTGGGGTAAGGTCTCGTAGAATATCGTGCGATAGTTGGGGGTGTGGTAATGGCTCAGGTCGAAGGACGTGCCGGTAACAGTGTCCAGGAAGCGGTGAAAGAAGTCGGTGTGTTTGGCTTCCTCAAAGAGGAAAGTGGTGAGGTACATCTCTTCTTCCAGGCGGCCTTCCTGGGCGATGACCTGGATCAGGGGCAGCAAGTCCAATGTAACGGCCTCTTCGCCCGCCTGGAAAAGGGCCGTCAGCCGCAGGAGCAGGTCTTGCTCGTCGGCAGCCAGATTTTGCCAGTCGGTGATGTCCTGGCGGAAATCAATGTCGCTGGGGTTCCAGATGCCGAACTTTTTGGCCTTTTCGTACAGGCGCATGGGGGGGATGTCGCGGTTGAGGCCGCGCGTCGTAGTGACGAAAGATTCATGTAACATGGTTGGTCTCCTCTGGCTAAATGGGGAGCGGTTGGGCTGTGTATGTTCAGGCCCCCGGATTGGGAAAAAGTTGATAGCGCCTGATTTTAGCCGGTTCAGCAGCAGCAGGCGAGAGTTGGATGGGCTGCTCGCGTCCGGTTTTACCCGGCGTCGTTTTAGGATAAACTTGGGCGCTGTTTGAAACCTTTGCAGGGAAAGATAGATCAATGACAAAACGACAATTAGGATATGCGTTTATTGCTTTGGGCGCGTTGGCGGCCGTTGGTTCTTTTGCCAACGACGTGCTGGGTGGTGGCAGTTTTCAGGGTATTGGGCCGACGCAGCGGCTGGCGCTGCTGGCCGCCGGGGCCATCATCCTGGTGGGTCTGACGCTGCTGCCCCTGGGGGACCGCCCGGCATGAGCGATGAATCTGTTACGATGGCAGGGGGGTCAACGGCCGTTTCCCTGCCCACCAAGCTCGTTTTTTACCTGCCCCGCGTCCTCATCGGCCTGGCTTTGGCCGCCTTCGTCGGCTATTTTATCGTCTACGCCATTTACGCCTACCGCCTCTTCCAATTCCCCTTCGATTATGATCAGGGCGAAGGGTTCGAGTTGATGGATACCCTGCTGTTCAGCCAGGGCCAATGGCCGTACCGCGACAACAATACCTATCCATTTTACTCCTCCAATTACCCGCCGCTGTTCCATGTGGTCATTGTGCCGCTGGTCTGGTTGTTTGGCCCGCAGTATTGGACCGGCCGGCTGGTCTCTTACCTGGGCACGCTCATCACCGCCGCAGCTATTGGTTATGCCGTGCAGCGCGAAGGCAAACGGTGGTGGCTGTCGGCGTTGGCGGGGTTGGCGTTTCTGGCATCCAATTACGTTTACCACGTGGGGCCGCTGTTCCGGCAGCATATGTTCATGGTGATGTTCGAGACAGTGGCGGTGGTATTGATGGCGGCAACGATTGCCAAAGAAGAGGCGACGGGGAAGCGGTTGAACGGCCGTCTTCTGGTTGTCATGCTCCTGCTTCTGGCCGCCGGCTATACCAAGCAGCTTGCGTATGCCACCGTGGCCGCTGTCTTCATCTTCTTCTTCATCCGCCAGCCCAAACGGGCGGTGCTGTGGGCTGTTCCCTTTGCCCTGGTGACCGGCCTCATCTTTTTGTGGATTGATTGGTCCACCAACGGCATGTGGCTGCTCAACACCGTCACCGCCAACCTGAATCCGTTCATCCGCGAGCAGGCCATTGGCCTGTTCCGGCAGTGGTTCACACTGCACACCGTTCTCGCTGTGACGGCGCTGCTGTTTGCCGTTTACCAATTGTATTTCGAGCGGCTGTCGCTGTATGCCATCTGGTTTGTGGCGGCGGTATTAAACAGCGTGACGGCCGGTAAATGGGGCGCGGGCGAGTCTTATTTTGCCACGGCCATTGCCGCGAGCTGCATTCTGACCGGACTGGCATTTTATCGCGTGGTGGCGTGGGCGGAAAAGCGAGACGGCCGTCGCCTGATTGGCTGGCAAACGGCCGTACTCACGGCCATCGGCCTGCTGTTTCTCATCCAGGCCAACAAAATGTTCCACATGCCCACAGACGTGCCCGCCCTACGGACCATCGCCGCCGCGCTGGGCAAACCCACCGAGGTGTGGATTGCGCCGCAGACCTCTTGCTCCGCCCCACGCGACCCGGAGATGATCCCCTATGTAGATTCGGCCGGGGTCTCCCTATTGGGCCGCCCACCCAATGCCGCGGACACGGCCGCCGGGATTCAGATCGCCAATTTTGTCGCCGCCGGGCAAACGGCCGCCTTCGCCGAAGACGCCGGGTTCAACTTTTACGTGGGCCGCGACATTGTTACCAATCCGACGCAGCTTCTCAATCTGTACAACAACAATCAGGTGGATTTGACGGAAATGTTGGCAATGCTGGACGCGCAGGCGTTTGATTCAGTTGTCCTGCGGGCGCAGTTTTACCCGCCGCCCGTGCTGGATGTAATTGGGCAGCGCTACGAGACGGTGGAACTGGTGCAGATGAACGGCTTCGTCTACTGCCTGATGCGTCCGCGTTAGTCGGTGGTCAGTGTTCAGTGTTCCGTACTGAACACTGAATACTGGTCACTGATTCCTCAGACCAACGCCTAAAGCAGTTTCCCCAGCGCGCCTGCCAAATGGTCAATCTGCGTCGGGGTGTGGCTGGCGAAGATGGCAATGCGCAAGGCGCCGCCATCCGGTACGCTGGTATAGCGGGTGGAGTGGGCCACCAGGATGTCCTGGTCGAAAAGACGGGCCTGAATGCGCGCCAGGTCCAAACCAGGCTGCTGCGTCAGGCAGAGAATGGGGACCGGCGTCTCGGCCAGCGGCCAGCCCAGGGCGCGAATGGCGCGGCGGGCATGGGTCACGTTGGTTTGCAATTGGCGGCGCAGCGAGTCATCATGGCGCAGCAGGTTGAAGGCGGCTGTGGCGGCAGCAGCGGCCGGAAGTGGTGGACGGCTGGCCCCTTCTTGTACATTGGCGTAGGCGGACAGTTCGCCTATCAGCGCGGCGCTGCCGACGACGAAGCCGCCATATGCGCCCAACGCTTTGCTGAGGGTGTGGCCGGTGAAGCATTGGGCCGTATCGGTTATGCCAAAATGCTCCAGCGTGCCCCGGCCGTTTTGCCCCAACACCCCGGTGGCATGGGCATCGTCCAGGCAGAGCAGGCCATCATACGGCCGTATCGCCGCCAACAGCTCCCCCACCGGCGCAATCGCCCCAGACACCGGAAAGACGCCATCGGTCATGATGCACGGCCGTTCCCCAGCCCGCAGTTCTTGTTTACATAACTGTGCCAGATGGTCCGCATCCAGGTGGCGATAAGCGTGCAGCGGCTTACCGGCCGTGCGCGCCCCATCCCATACGCTGTAATGGGCCTGCTCATCCACAAAAATCCGTTCGTAACGAGTTTGCAAGCCCTGAGACAGGATGGCGTTGCCCAGGTAGCCCGAAGCATAATACAACATCTTCGCCGCGCCAAAATAGGCGCAGGCCGCTTCCTCCAATTGGCGGTAGATGGGATGGCTGCTGCCAAAACCGCCGGAATTCGCCAGACCATAAGTTGTCAGGGCGTTCACGGCCGCCTGCCTGACAACGGGGTGGTTTTGCAGCCCCAGATAGCCACAACCGGCAAAATAATCTACGAGACGGCCGTTCATCACCGTCTGCGCTCCCATTGGCCCCTGCATGTCGTAATCCATTCCCTACCACCTGAATCCTGTTTTTGCGCTTGTAAAACAGACGTTATACAATGATATATATCTCAAAATCTATCACATCTTCACATATTTTGAGAAGATGGAGGAGCGTGTACGATGAACCGTATCATTGCAGCATTGGTTATGGCACTGCTGGTCATGGGAGTGGGCTGTTCAGGGAAGGCTGCCGATAACATGGGCATGACATCGCAAGCAGAGTCAGATGAGTTGCTGGTCATGAACGTGTGGGGACGCAATTCGCCCATGGCCGCGCCCAACGGCGCTTTTTACATGACCATCGTCAACAATACCGATAAAGACGAGCAGTTGTTGAGCGCCTCGGCTAACGTCTGCGCCGTGGTGGAACTACATGAAATGTACATGATGGACAACAATGCCATGGGGATGCGCCAGGTCACTGGCGGCGTCATCGTTATCCCGGCCGGCGAGACGGTGGAACTAAAAGTGGGTGGCCTGCATGTCATGTGCATTGATAAGACGCGCGCTTTGGAATTGGGAGAAACAATCCCTGTGACTCTCAATTTTGCCAATGCCGGCGAGATGACAGTCAACGCTGAAATCCGCGAAGAGGCGATGGACAGCAGCATGAATATGGGTGGCTGAGGTTAGACCTGACAGGTCTAAACGTATCTTGAAGTTACGGCCGTAACCTTGCCCGCGCCCATTCCACCTCAAACACCTGCTCAAAATCGGCAATCGCCTGCGCATCTTCAGTGGCGAGGCTGTATTCTGTCAGCCCGCCTCCCACGCCAAAAGCGCTGTAGTGCAAGTTTTGGCTGCCGATAATCATCAGTTGGTCATCCACCACCACCACTTTGGAATGGACCGGGCCTCTAAAGAAACGAATCTCTACCTGATCCAGTAATCCCAACTCGTCCAAACGAGTGGTGAGGGCGCCCATAGCGACATTGTTCTCAATGCCTTCAAATGGCCCCGGTTTCACCAGAATCCGCAGACGCGCCCCATTTTGCACTGCCTGAATCAACGCATCGGTGTAAATTGGCGCATCATCCACATTGCAGACATTGAACAAGACGTTCAAGTTACAAACCATGTGCAAGGTGAACATCACATGGAGGATGTCTACTGTCTCTCGCGCAGCGGCAATGACATCGGCCGTCTGTTGGTCCGCCCGGTCATGAACCCGCGAACGGTACAGGGAAAAGGCGATGGCGTCGTCGCCGGGCAGATAAAACTTCAGCACTTCGGGCACATGATCGGCCGTGGCGCTGCGGTCGTAGCAGGTGGCCTGCCAGGGCAGCCCTATCGGCGGATTGAATTCCAGGCAGTGGCGTCCATCGGCCCCCTGCCACATATCGTCGAACATGCGCAGCGAACCCTGCGCCACCGGCCCGGTCATTTGCAGCCCCACGTCAAAGCGGTCGCCACCCCGACCTGAGGGGTGGTCCGAAGGGAAATGGTCGTGGGACATGTTAAATCCGGCGGCGATGGTGATTTTGCCATCCACGATCAGCGTCTTGACGTGGCTGTGGGGAAAATTACCATCATAATCGGCCACTTCCAGCCGCCAGCCCAGCGCCTCGTCTTCCATTTTGTCTATGCCCGCCGCGCGTAAATCCCCCAGCAGCGTCCAAAGCTGGCCGGACGTTTCGCCGCGCGCCAATTCCGGCGGGTTGCCCAGCATCAGGCGCACCGTCAGGCCGCGCGGATACTGCTCCGGGTGGGCCTGCAAATTGCGGTACAAATCCCCGATGGCTCCGGCGACGACGCTGCCGGGGCTGTCGTTGTTCCTGGCCGCGTCGTACCACATGGTGGAAAACAACACTTCGTACTGGGCGGCGCGAATCAGGTCCGCCATCACGTCGAACGCGCCGTTGGGCGTGGGCGGTTGGGGCAGCCCATATTCCGGCAGCGGGTTGGGGGTCAACACCAGGCGATCATATTGGTTTTGGCAGAAGGGAACCGGGACATCGGGCGGTTGGTAGATGGGCTGCCGGGCGACGTCGTACAAAATCTGGCTCAGGTAAGACAAATCGGCTGGGTTGCAGGCGTATGGCACGTAGGCGGCGTATTGCAGACCGTCGGCCGCGGCCCAGGCCAGGTGCAGGCTGCCATCGGGCACGGCCGTTAGCGACGGCCGTGCATCTGGGAAACTGCGCCCCACCAAAGCCGGCGGCGTCCAACCATTGGTGGCGCGCACGCTTTCGTAGACCACGCTGGCAGCGTGAGCCGCGCCGGTGGCGTTGGTCACTTCGCTGCCATACCAGACCGCGTGAACTTGCCCGGCTGCATCCAGGGCCAGCGCCGGACGGCTGCGGCAGACGCCGGCGGCCACCAGTTCCGTCTGCCCGGCGTATTGGTACACCACACCTTCGTCGGTGCAAAAGGCGACATGGGGCTGGTTATTGGCGTCGTGGGTGATGGTCGGGGTACGGCCGTCGGCCAACACGTCTGGCGCGGTCCAATTCAGGCCATCAAACTGGGCCAGGCCGATGGCGCCCGCCTCGTTGGTAAAAACCAGGCGGAAGCTCTCGTCTAGTTGGGGCGCGGCGGCGGCGGTGGGCACGCAGCCAGCGGCCGTGGGCTGCGGCGCGCCGGCCACCGACCAGGCGACGTAGGGCAAAATCCCAGCCCGGTTGGCCCACACCAGCAGCACCGTATCACCCTGGACGGCCAGGGCGGGCTGGCTGTTACCTAAAACCGGCGGCTGGGCGCACAGATTGGCCGGGGGAATGGCTGTTGGCGTCAGACACGCCCCTTGCTGGCATTGGCTGACGAAGATGTCGTTGTTGGATGCCCAGGCCAGGTAGACACGGCCGTCGGCGGCCAGGGCGACAGCCGGTTCAGATGGCGCGCTGGTCAGGATGGTGGTAGGTGTTTGCCACACGGTTTGCCGGTCGGCGGCCGACCACTGCCCTTCTTGCAGCAGCAGGCTGTCTTCGTACACCCAGGCTAGGACGAGACGGCCGCTGCCGTTGGCGGCAATGGCTGGTTGGGAAAGGGTGGGAACGGCCGTTAGCGCCGTCCCATTCAACCAATGCGCGCCCGTCGTTTCCAGGGCCAGCACCGGCTGCAAACCAGAGTCTATCGGCGTCAACAAATCAGCCACAGCGGCCAGAATGGGGCGCAGGAAAACGCCCAACAGCAGCAGCACAATCACAGCGATCAGCCAGCGATTACGCCAGCCGCTCCAGGTGAGGGCGCGCGTCGGCGAGAGCAGCTCATCCGCGTCAGCCGCCATCCGGTGATAAGCCAGCCCCAGGCTTGCGCCGCCCAACGCGCCAAATAGCAACAGGCCAAACAGCAGCCAGCCATATGGCCCGGTATCCACATCGCCGTCGAATACGTTGAACACGAATCGCCAGATAGTCGCCCCTAACACAGCGCCGCCCAGGCCAAAACCGGCGGCGCTCCAGCGGGTGATGGGTGGAAACCGGCGGCCGGCCGTCCACAAACCCAACGAACTCCCCACAATCAGGCCAAAAATCAGGCCCACAATGCCAAAAATGAGGTTAAAGACAAAAACGGGCGTGGAAGAAATATCATAAAAGGCCAACAGAGAAACGATGAGGATGATGGGGAAAAGCAAGAGGCCGTAACCGACGCCAAAGGTAATGCCGCTGCGCCAGACATAGCCCCAACGCCCCTTGCCCTGCCCAATCGTCGGCAGCGTCCAGCCGCCGACGACCCCGCCCAGCAGCCCGCCCAGCCCGGCGATGAAAAAGGCCAGCAAGACGCCAAACAACAGACGCAGCACCGGATTGCCGTATAGGAACCAGTTGGCCGGAACCCGGTTAAACAAGAAAAAGCTCATTATATTGCCCAACAGCAGCCCAAAGCCATAAGCCAGGCCGCTGGTGAGCATTTGCATGGGACGGGTCATCGTTTTCATCGGCTTGCCACTCGAAAAAACCTCCCGGAGGCTGGCAGCCTCCGGGAGGTGACTATTTTTACGGAACCAACAGGTTGATGACGCCGCTGACGCCGTTCAACGTGTAGAACAGTTGGCCGGCGGTGACGACGCGAGTATTGTCTACCCGTTCGGACCCCCACTGATAGCCGGTGAGGGCTTGCAAGGCGGCTAGATACGCCTGTTCCTGCTGCATAATCGGCTCGTCGCAGAGCATGAGGGTGCTGGCGATGGGACCAACAGTGAAAAAGTCGTTGACCGGATTCAGTGGACCGGTGTAGGTGTTGCAGCCGGCCGAACCAGAGACCTCACTGTCGCCGAAAACGGCCGTCAGCGTCGTCCCGTCCAACACCGGCTGCACCGCACTCAATGGGCCAAAGGAGACCACCTGAAACTCGATACCGCTGACAGTGGAAACCGGTTCTTGTGTATCGGGCGTGGCAACGGCCGTGCCCGAACCACCAGAACGTTGGGCGATGAAGCGCAGTGTGCCGCTGCTGGCAAACATGTCCAGGTACAGATCGCCATCCTGGAAGAAGTAGACGGCCGCATTGCCCAACCCGCTTAAGAACGGCTGCTCCAGCGAATCCTCCGGGCAGGCCACCAGAGTCGTCGGCCCCAGAGTAATGGCGATGCTGCTCTGGTCGGTGGTGTAGGTGGCCCGCACCGTATTGCAGTCGGCTTTAATGCCGGCCGTACCATCGGCGTTGAAGCGGATGGTGTAACGGCCGGGGTCATTGACAATGGTCTCGTCCACGGGGGTGGTCAGGGAGACCCACTGCCAGGTGATGCCCTGTAAAGTGGGTTCCAGCGGCGGCGCCGGGATCACCGGCACATCGTCGGCGTTCACTGCTTCGACGAAGAGAGCTGACACCCAGACCTGGCCGTTGGGGAAGCTGGGGGCGTCTACCACCCACCACTGGCCGTTGGCGCTGCGGCCAATAATGGTCCCGCTGTCGCCAACCGGAGCCGTGCCCACGTAGGGGTATTCCGTGCCCGGCCCGGAACGCAAGAAAATGCCGTCGGGCGCCGTCACAGTCCCGCGCGGCGCGCTGTCATCGGCCGGGTCTGGCAAATCCACCAGTTCCTGAGCGGTGAAGCGCAGCGTACCAGCGCTGGCGAACATGTCCAGGTACAGGTCGCCGTCCAGGAAGAAGTAAATGGCGGCATTGCTGAGGTTGCTGACAAACTGGTCGCCCAAAGAATCTTCGGGGCAGGCCGCCAGGGTGGTTGGACCTGGGGTGATGGTCAGGCTGCTGCCGTCCAGGGTGTAGCTGGCGACGACGGCATTGCAGTCGGCTTCGATGGCCGCCGTGCCATCGGCGTTGAAGGTGATGGTATAGCGGGCGGGGTCGGTGACGGCCGTTTCATCCAGCGGCGTCGTCAGCGAAACCCACTGCCAGACCACGCCCGTCAGCTCCGGTTCCGGGTAAATGACCGGCACACTGCCGGCGTTGACCGCCTCGACAAACGCGGCGGCCACCCATACTTTACCTTCCGGCAAACTCTCGGCGGCGATAGCCCACCAATCGCCGTCGGCGTTGCGGCCAATGATCTGGCCGCTGTCACCGGTGGGAGCGGTGCCGACATAGGCGAACTCTGTGCCCGGCCCGCTGCGCAAGAAAATGCCATCAGGGGCGGTTACGGTGGCCGCAGCCACGGCAGCGGCCGGTTCGGGCAGGTCCACAATTTCCTGGGCTACAAATTGCAGCGTACCGGCATCGGCAAAGGTATCTATGAACAGGTCGCCATCCTGAAAAAAGTAAAGGGCGGCGTTGTTCAACAGCGTCAGGAACTGCTGGTCCAGCGAATCTTCGGGGCAGGCCACCAGGCTGGAAATGCCTTGTAAGGTAGCGATCTGGCCGTTGTTGCTGGCGTAGTTTAGCAGCACGGTGTTGCAGTCGGCCTTGATGTTGGCCGTGCCATCGGCATTGAAGACGATGGTGTAGCGGGTGGGGTCGTTGATTTGCGTTTGTTCAACGGCCGTTGTCACCGCTGTCCACTGCCAGGTCACATCTATCAACTCGGGGTCGGGCTGGTGGCCGATGGCGTCCAGGGGGGAAGCGGTGGTGGGTTCAACGGTGGGTGGGATTTCGGTGGGTACGGCCGTTGGCGGAGCTTCGGTCGGCGCGGCGGTGGGTTCAACGGTCGGCGGGATGGGCGTTGGCGTTGGCTCTTGCCCGCCACAGGCAGCCAGCGCCAACAGCAGCGCCAGCAGAATGATCAAACTTAGCTTTTTCATACAATTCTCCTCATCTCATGGTTCAATTTTGCGCCGCATTCAGCGCGGCGAAGCAAGGGAATCATACCCTTTCTTGAGCAATTGCAAAATGGGCGTGGGGTGGTGGCAAAAGAAGGACCCGACCAGTTAGGGGTGTTTTGTGACGTGATTCAGGTACAAAAAAAGGTCCGGCAGGCCAGAAACGGCCGTGCCGGACCTTTTTCAGGTTCTTACAATTAATCTTCCTGAATATCGTCGGCGCCAAAAGCTGCGCGCAGTTTGGCTTCGGCTTCGTCAGACAGGGAAGTCTGCAACACTTTGGCATCGAAGGAAGCCAGTTCCGGCAGTACTTTGTCTGCGGTATATCGGACAACCAGCAAGAACAAAGCGGCATGTCCCGGCTCGATGGCCGCGCCAACTTCCTTGATGAAATTATCGTCTACGCCAATGTCGCTCAGCGCGCCGCTCAACGCGCCGCTCAGCGCGCCCACAGCAAAACCGAGCCAGGGGGCGAAAAAGAGCAGCCCAATGAGCATTCCCCAGAACGCGCCACCCAACGCGCCGGCGCCAACCAGGCTGTGAAGCTGCTTGACTTTGGGTTTGCCATTGCTGTCGCGCACGACAATGGCAGCGTCGGCCAGGGTAATAACCTGGAGCTTTTGCATGTCCAGCAGCTTGTCGCGCATCTGGAAAGCGCTGGCTTCATTCGCAAAGGACAACACAATCAAATCACTCATGAATATCTCCTTAAAACTAGATATGGTAGGTTATGGAACGTGCCAAACCTGGCAATTAATTGGCAGCATGGAAGTTTCCGGCGTACCAATGACTTAAGACAGAAGTTTAGCCAGGATAGAGCGGGGAGGCAACATAGCTTAGCTGCTTCCAATCTTGTTGACAGGGGTATGTTTTTTGATTCGTTAGGTGGTCAGTGTTCCAGGTCGAGGAAGCGCTCCAGGATGCGGGCGCGCCAGACCCAGCGTTGGAACAGCACCCAAACGGCCGTCAACAAACCCATAGCGATATGCAGCGGCAGGGGCAGTGGGGCCAGGCTGAAAAAGATACGCAGGCTGGGCAGCGCCAGCACCAGCAGGTAACTGACCAGTAAGCCAGCGGCGGCGGTCACCGGCAGCCAATTACGCTCGCGGTAGGGCGCGCCACCGGCAAACCAGGCCAACGGCGGCTCGGCGAAAATCATTAACATAATGCCAGAAAAGACAAAAAATGAGGTCAGCGCCGTTTGGGCGGTTAACAGGACGGCCGCTTGCTGCAGCTGCTCCCCTGTCAGGTCGCCGGCGCCGGTGGGGATAGTTTGGCGCAATTCGGCGACCATATCTGGCGTAACGGGCATCAGGGGAAGGTTTTGCCCGGCCATGAAAAAGACAGCTATGTAGATGAACAGCCCAAAGAGGAAGAGAGTGAAGCTGGCCGGCAGGGTGAAGTGCAAGATATTTTCGCTGAGGGTGGTGCGCTGGCGCAGGGTAACGGCCGTTATCGCCAATACAAACGGCGGCACACCTCGCGCAAAGAAAGAAAGCAAGGTGTTTTGCAGGGCATTAAATGGAAAGCCCAGACCCAACATAGCAATGCTGACAATCAGCAGCAGCAGGGCAAAGACCGTCACCATAAACAGCTTAAGGATGTTTTGGATGCTGTTGATGATGCGTGTGCCTTCTTGCAGCGCCGGGGGCATGGCGGCAAAGGAATCGCCCAACAAGATCATGGAAGCGACGGAGCGAGTGGCCGTGCTGCCGCTTTCCATAGCGATGCCCATATTGGCCTTTTTCAACGACAACACGTCGTTGACGCCGTCGCCGATCATGGCGACGTATTCGCCGCTGTCGCGCAGGGCCATCACCAACGCCTCTTTTTGCTGTGGGCTGATACGGCCAAAAACGGTGGCGTCTACGGCCGTTTGCCGGAATTCCCCCTCGCTCATCTCAGCCAATTCCGGGCCAGACACGGCGCGCAGGTCGCCGGGCAGGCCGGCCTGTCGCGCCAGAGCAGCTACCGTCTGCGGGTTGTCGCCGGAGATGACCTTGAGTTTGACATTGTCGTCTATGAAGGCGCGGATAGTCTCCGCCAGGTGTTCGCGCAGTTCATCGCTGAAGCTGATGATGCCCATCAGGGTGAGGGGCGGCAGGGCCGGTTCGTTGGCTGCGTCGTGCAGGGCAACGGCGCTGTCGCTGCCGGCAAAGACCAACACGCGCAGCCCCTGGTCGGACCAATCGGCCACCTGCTGGCGGGCGGCGGCGGGCATGTCGAAGTGGCTTTGCAGCATTTCCAGCGCGCCCAAGACATAGACGCCGCCCCCGGCAAAGGCTACCGCCGACCATTTGCGGGCAGAAGAAAAGGCGACCTCATCGGCTAACGGCCGTTTTTGCCCCGCCAGACCATCCAATATGGCCTGACTGGTTTTGTTAATGGCCGTGGCGCTGGCGGCAAAATCGGCCAGCAGCCGTTCCACATCCGCTTTCGCTGCGCCGACGGGATACACATCTTCATATTTAATCTTGTTGGCCGTCAGCGTGCCTGTTTTGTCCGTACACAACACGGTGACATTACTCAACGATTCAACAGCATTCAACTGCTGCACCAACCCACCCTGTTGCCCAATGCGCACCGCGCCCCAAGAATAATTCAGGGTGATCAGCGTCAGCAGCCCGGCGGAAACCGAACCGGTGATAACCGCCATCATTTGCAACCAGACGCCAAAAGTCAGGTCCAGCACAAACAGGCTGATAACCGCCAAAATACTAAAGAAAAGGACGATCAGCAGCAGCACCCGCAGCAGGCGGTTCACATCGCGCTGCAAGGGGGTAAATTCCGTCTTAAACTCGCGCGCATTTTGGGTGAGATTATTGGCAAAACTTTGCTCGCCGACGCGGGTGGCTTCCACCAACGTTTTGCCGCTGATGCAGAAGCTGCCCGACAGAACCTCCTCGCCCGGCGCTTTGGCGACAAGGTCCGATTCGCCGGTCAGGGCCGATTCGTCCACTTCGATTTTGCCATCGCCAACGATAAGGCCATCCACCGGAATCTGGTCACCGGCGGCGATGATCAGCACGTCGCCCAAGACCAGATCGGCCGAGTCTACCTGCTGTTCGGTCCCGTCGCGCCAGACGGTGATTTTGGCCTGGGCCAACAAAGCGATCTCGTCCAACTTCTTTTTAGCGCGTATTTCCTGCACGATGCCCACGGCCGCGTTGAACACCACCAACCCCACAGTGGTAATGGCGCTGGTGGTGTCACCGATGATCAGCATACCCAGGCCGATAACGTATAACACCACATTAACTGGGTTGAAAACGTTGGCCTGGATAATGTCTCGATACGTGCGACTGGTGGCTAATTTAACGTCGTTGCCCTGGCCGCTGCGCTGCCTCTCGGCGACCTGACTGCTGTTAAGACCGGTGATACTCATGTTGTTTTCCCTTTCGCTGCGCTTTTGTTTCGTCGCACCCGCAGGCATCCCGAAGGTGTGTGGACTGCGCCAGATTATAACGTTTCCGATCAACACCGCACGAAACTGGCAGCCGCAAACCCAGGTCCATATGCCGTTTTCCGCTGGCATTTGCCAGAGCTGCGCCCTACGGCACACGGCACACGGATTACGAAACACGGATTACGAAACACGGATTACCGAACACAAACGCCAGACCGCAGCCCCAACCTGAATCGTTTAGCAATCGCTTCTTAACTTTTTCTGAATCCTTTACCGCTACATTGCACGCATCACAAAAAAGGCATGATTCATTTTGAGCAAGATGAACATGCCCAAAACAGCAAGAGGTTTTTATGACAGCAGCTATGACAGCAAAAAAGAAAATGAGTGCAACCAAACAGAACTTGTGGGTAAACCTGGCCATTGTATCCGGTTTTTTGGTGGCATTGCAGCCCCATCTTACCGGCATGGCGATTCATGAATGGCTCAGTCTGGCTTTGGCCGGCGCTTTTCTGACCCATATTTTGCTCCACTGGCGTTGGGTTTACCAAACAACCCGCCGCTTTTTCAGCAAGTTGGCCCGCCAATCGCGCATCAACTTTATTCTGAATCTGGTCCTGTTGACAGCGTTCACGCTGATCATCTTCAGCGGTCTGATGATTTCCGAAGAGGTTCTGCCTTTTCTCGGCTTACAGGGTACGCATGGCGGCGGCTGGAAATGGCTCCACACCACATCGGCCGACGCGGTGGTCTGGCTTGTGGGGCTGCACATCGCCCTCCATTGGAAATGGATTGTCAGCGCCAGCAAGAAGTACCTGTTCGGCTGGCAGCCAAAACGGAAAACGGCCGTGCTGCCCAATGTGGAAGCAGGCGACTAAATGTTACGGGACAGAGGCAGCAAAAAGGGAAACTATGTCTACAAATAAGCAACCGGGTAAATCGAATTTTGGGTTTGTCGTTTTGGGCCTGCTGCTAACCATCGGCCTGATTGTGGGCGGGACCTACTTCCTGAACGCGCAGGGCTGGATTAGTGCCGGGGATGGTGAGGGAAGAGGAGAACGGCCGAATTTCATGGCCGAGGGGGAATTCAGGGAACGGCCGTCACACGGCGATCAAGATGAAGCCGGCGGTTTCGACGGCCGGGCTGCCGCCGGTGTACTCAAGACGCTGCTGCAATTTGCCATCGTCATCGCCATCGTCATTGGCGGCCAGAAGATATACGCCTGGTGGTCCAACCGCCAGCACATGCCAAACCTGCCCCGGCCGGCGGATTGAACCGAATGGATCGTTTGTAATAACCACTCTAATACCCGTATTCGGGAATCCGTATCCCGTATTCCGTAGGACGCTAACTCTGGCAAATGCCATCGGATAACAGGCAGCAATTCCAATGATGAACCTGCTCGTAGGGCCGGGACAGGCGGGCCAACGTCTCGACCATTCTCCGACACCCCTGCCGCCGCCTGTCTCGCCCGGTTCAAGCCAAAATGGGCGAGACGGCGCAAGAAAGTGCCATCCGCCGCGGCTGCTGCCTATCCGCGCTGTCCCGCCCCTACCACAATTGGAATTGCCGGATAACGGGATACGGACTTCGGCCTACGGATACTAGTAGATAGTCGGCACAAACGTCTGCTCGTTGATGGGCGGGCGGATATACCCGGTATCTACTTCTCGTGGCGGTAGAGAAATGGGCGGTGGCGTATAATCATCGTAGGGAATGGCGCTGAGGATATGGGTAATGCAGTTCAGACGCGCCTTCTTTTTGTCGTCGGCGTTTACCACATACCAGGGCGCTTGTTTGATGTCTGTGTAGTCGAACATGCGGTCTTTGGCTTTAGAATATTCCACCCAGCGCCGCCGGTCTTCCAGGTCCATTGGGCTAAGCTTCCAGCGCTTAGCCGGTGTTTCTGCCCGCGCCTGGAACCGTTTTTCCTGCACTTCGTCGCTCACCGAGAACCAATACTTCAACAAAATAATGCCTGAACGCACAATCATGCGCTCGAACTGCGGACAGGAACGTAAAAACTCGCGGTATTGGTCTTCCGTGCAAAAGCCCATTACTGGCTCCACCAGAGCGCGGTTGTACCAACTGCGGTCCAGCAAAACGATTTCGCCGGCGGCCGGCAAATGGGCCACATAACGCTGAAACCACCACTGGGTCCGTTCGCGGTCGCTGGGTTTTGGCAAGGCCACCACCCGCACAATTCGCGGGTTAGTCATTTCGGTGATGCGCTTAATCACGCCCCCTTTGCCTGCGCCGCTGCGCCCTTCGAACACAATGATGGCGCGCAGCCCTGTTTCGACCGCCCAATATTGCAGTTTCACCAGTTCGTCTTGCAGCCGGGCCAATTCACTTTCGTAGTAGGCAGTTTTCAGGCTGCCGTCGCTTTTGTATTCCGGCGGCGATGCTGGTAACAGCCGTTCATTGGTGGCGACTGCGTTGTAGCCTATTGGGACTGGCGGCGTGGTGCGCGAGCTAAATTCGGCGTTTTGATCCAGAATTTTTAAGGGCGCGCTGCCGATTCTTCGCCGATGTCGTCATTTTCATCTTCTGCTTGTTCTTTGTCCATGAGATTCCCCTTCCTGATGCGGCCAACAATAACCTGAATTGATTATAACATAGGTTCAGGCGGGCTGGCGGTGAACGGCCAGCATCGTGATGTCGTCGTATTGGTCGGCTGGATGGCGATGGTCGTAAACGCGGGAGACAATATGCTCCAGAAGGTCGGTGGCGGACGACGGCCGTATCGCCACGGCGGCCGCCAATCGTTCTTTACCAAACAACTCCCCATCTACATTACGCGCTTCGGTAATGCCATCCGTATAGGCCAGCAGCGTCTCGCCAGGGTTGCAAGCGGGCCGAACCAACCTGATAACGCGCATTCGGCGTCAGGCCAACGGCCGGGCCGGTGGGCATTAACTTTTGCCGCACACCCGTCTCATCCAACACCAGCGGCGGCAAATGGCCGCAGTTAACATAAATCAATTCGCCACTTTCCGGGTCCAGAAAAGCTAAAAAGAGCGTGACAAACATATTGTAATTGCTATGGTTGCTGCCAACCTGGACGTTGGTCAGCATGACTGAATCCAGCAGCGCGGCAAGATCAATGGGGCGAAAGGCGGTAATGCCTGGCGGCGGCGGAACAGGGACTTGATGGGCCAACAAACCATGATCGCCTAGAAAATAATGTTGTTGAATAAAGGCGCGCAGCAGGCTGCGCACCTGAGCCATAAAAATGGCCGCCGCTACCCCCTTATCACACACATCGGCGACAACCAGCCCGATTTTGCTGTTGGGCATGTGAAAGACGTCGTAAAAGTCGCCAGCCACCACCCGCGACGGTTCAAAATGGTAGGCGATGTCCCAGCCTGGCGGCTGCGGGATGCTTGTGGGCAAAAATTCCGTCTGGACCTTACGGCCGATTTCCAATTCCCGTTCGGCTTGCAGCAGGTCTGTTTGTCGCTGCCGCAAGACATGGTTATGTAAGACAACGGCCGCTTGCGAAGCCAACGATTCGGCCACCAGCTTATGGTAAATGGAAAAAGGGATAATGTGATCGTCAACAACCGATTTGGCATTGAGCAGTTGCAAAACGCCAATCACGTCATTATTTTTCAGGGGCACCGTCAGGCAGGAGACGGTGTGGTAGTTGTGCTGCGCATCGAACTGCTTGACGCCGGAAAAATCAAATTCAGGGCTGTTATAAATATCGGGAATGTTCACAGACTGCCCATGAAGGGCTACGTAAGTGGAAACATTGTCATGGTTAGGATAACCCGTTTCCGGCTTAAACAGAGGCAGCGGCGCATAAGGCATGGGCTGCCCGCCGGGTCCGCCATACACCAGATTGAGCGAGTTGGTGCGCAAGATAGCAAAACCGAGATGATCGTCAGCCGTGCGCAGGTAGAGGGTGGCGCCATCCGCATTGCAGATGCTTTTGGCTTCCACAACGATGCTTTCCAGCAGTTGGTCGAAGTTTTTTTCGGTGGAAAGGGAAATGCCCAGGGGCAGAATGACCTGGCGCAGGTCATCGGCTAATTTTTTCATGTCGTTGAAGGCGTTGAGGCAAGAGAGCGCCTGGGAGCGCACTTCGCGCTGCTGCAAGTGGGTTGTCAGGCGGGCTTTGACCAGGGCAGGGATGGTTGGCGCGCGCAGATAATCTACGGCGCCCAACTCCAGACAGGCAACGACCAAATCTGTTTCTTCGTCTTCGGCTAAAATGATGATGGGAATCTGGGCTAATCGGGGATTGGTCTGGACGCGGCGCAAAAATTCGGCGTTGTTTTGCGTGGCCAGTTGAATTTCAATGAGGATGATATCGAAAAGGCGGGAACTTAGTTGAATAAAGAGGGCTGAGGAAATCGTGCGGCAGGTGGTAATGGCGTACCAGCCGTATTTTTCCAGGGGGGTGGTTAAAGTTTTTAAGCGGGCTTCATCCGTATCGATGAGCAGTACGTGGGCATAACTGATGGTCATGGTTGGGGTGAGGAATGAGTTTTCAACAGGTTTGTCTGGAACACGGCCGTTCCAAAACCAATATGCTCCGATTGCCGAAGTGGTCATGTTCGTAGTGGAACTGATCCACTGCCCATAAAGCGAGATAAATACCCAGGCCGCCTAACGGCCGTTCCGTCCAAGGGCGCTTCCAAATCCGGCGTTGGCTCCGCGTGGGTCATATGACACGCCATTGTCTTCCAGGTAAATCGTCAAGTTGCTTCATCCACCTGCGACGAAACTGGCAATATCCCCAGAACGGCCAGCTTCCAGATAGCCATGCGTGATGATGTTGGTGACCAGTTCGTCCACCGCCAGGCGCACCCGGAAAGTCGCCCGGTCATCCAGCCCAGCCTCTGCGGCGGCCTGCATCGCAAATTGGACCGCCGGCTCTATCGCTTGTAACGTGCCCTCAACGCGAAGCGCTTTCATCCGGGTTTCGCCGCCTTTAGCGCGCATTCAGGTCAGGTCTAACCTGACCAGGTTTTCGCTGCGCCGTTAACGCCCTACCAGAATAACGACCGAACGCGCGCCAACCAGAAAAGATTCCTGTTCCGCCAAAAGCATTTCCTGACCCGGTTCGTGAATATCTTGCGGCGAGGCCATCCCGGTATTGGCCGCCACCCGCCAGCGGCGCTTATCCGGCAGATTGGGCAGTTCGAACTGATGACTTTCCCAGTGCATGTTCATGGCGACATAAATATGATCATCCTGCACCGTGCCCTGCCGGGCATGTTGGCCGCAGAGCATAAACGCCAGGGTGCGGTTGTGGTAAGACCAATCGGCATTCCAGGCTTCAACGCCATGCCAGGAGATGTCGGCATAGCCGCTGCCCACGTAATCTTCGTTGCGGAAATGGGTGCGGCCGCGCAGCACGGGGTGGGCTTTGCGGAAGGCGATGCAGTTTTTAAAGAAGCGGAAGATGTCGGAATTCGTTTCTACCTGGGTCCAATCGAACCAACTGAGTTCGTTATCCTGGCAGTAGGCATTATTGTTGCCCTGCCGGGTGTGGCCGACTTCATCGCCCATTAAAATCATCGGGACGCCCTGACTGACCATCAAAATAGCGACCGTGTTTTTCATGAGCCGTCGTCGCAGGGCGTTGATTTCCGGATCGGTGGTGGGACCTTCCCAGCCACAGTTCCAACTGTGATTGGGCGTGTGGCCATCGCGGTTGTTTTCGCCGTTGGCCCAATTATGTTTTTCATTGTACGAGAAAAGGTCGGCCAATGTAAAGCCATCGTGGGCCGTGACGAAGTTGATGGAAGCTGTGGGTCCGCGTTCCTGGTAGAGGTGGGGCGAACCCTGGATGCACTCGGCTAGCGCGCCTACCTGGCCCATATCGCCGGTGACGAAACGGCGCAGGGTGTCCCGGTATTGGCCGTTCCATTCGCTCCAACGGCCGTATGCCGGAAATGACCCCACCTGATACAGCCCGCCGGCATCCCACGCCTCGGCGATGAGCTTGGTTTTGCCCAAAACCGGGTCGTAGGCCAGCGCTTCCAGCAGCGGCGGATTCGACAGCGGGTTGCCGCGTGTATCGCGCCCCAGAATAGAGGCCAGGTCAAAGCGGAAGCCGTCGATGTGGTATTCGGCCACCCAGTAGCGCAGGCAGTCCAGCACCATGTTGCGCACCACCGGGTTGTTGCAGTTCATGGTGTTGCCGGTGCCGCTGAAATTGTAATAACGGCCGTCTGGCCGCAGCATGTAATACGTCTTGTTGTCTATCCCGCGAAACGAGAAAGTATGGTCATCGTCGTTGCCCCCTTCGGCCGTGTGGTTAAACACCACGTCTAAAATGACCTCAATACCGTTTTGGTGCAGAAGCTTTACCAGGGCCTTAAACTCATCCACCTGCATTCCCAGCCGGCCGGTGGCCGCGTAACCCGCCTTCGGCGCAAAGAAGCCGACGGTGCCGTAGCCCCAATAATTCTTCAGCGGTTCGCCGGTGTCCGGGTCCACAAAGGTGTTGTGCAGCTCATCGAATTCGTGGATGGGCATCAATTCGACGCAGTTGACGCCCAATTCTTTCAGATAAGGTATTTTCTCGCGGATGGCGGCAAAGGTGCCGGGGTATTTGACGTTGGACGATGGGTGACGGGTAAAGCCGCGCACGTGCATTTCATAAATAACCAGGTCCTCGGCGGGAATGCCCAACATGCGGTCATGGACCCAATCAAAATCGTCGTATACCAGCAGGCCGCGATGCTGAAACTGGCTGTCTTTGGGCGGGCTGCCCCAAAGATCGCGCCCGCTGATCGCTTTGGCGTAGGGGTCCAGGAGGAATTGCTCTTTGTTGAAGTGGTGGCCTTCATGGGGCTTGTTGGGTCCATCAAACTGATAGCCATATTCGATGTTTTCGTAATCCAGATCGAACACGACCATGGCATAGACGTTGCCAATGCGAAATTCGGTGGGGAAGGGGATTCTGCCAAAGGGTTGGTCAGCCCCTTTTTCAAAGAGGACCAGGGTGCAGTCGGCGGCGTAGCGGGAGAAGATGGCGAAGTTGACGCCGCCGGGCACAAAGTTGGCGCCCAGGGGATACGGCCGTCCGGCGCGCAGCAGGAAGTTTTGGTAGCGGTGGGTAGGGTAAATGTCTATTCGTTGCATAGCTGAAAAGGTTATTGCAGGGCGGCAAGCCCTTCGGTAACGGTGTCGTAGGTCTGGAAGAAGTCCAGAAAGCCAGTGATAGACATGGTGTCGTACAACATTTCTTGTAAACCGGTCAGAACGATACGGCCGTGTTGGTTATCCACCTGCCGGTAGAACAACAAAAACACCCGCAGCCCGGCGCTGGACATATAACTCACGTCGCTCATATCCAGCAAAATTTTGCAGCCAGGGACAATGAGCGGCAGTAACTTTTCCTGAAGCGTCGGCACGGTTTGGCGGTCCATCTCGCCCTTCAACTTCACAATTGTCACATTCTTTTGTTGTTGGATTTCAACGTTCATGGGTTAACCTGCCAGATATATTCTCAGGCGTGGATTGATTTTGGGTATTATAACAAGGGGAGGGAAAAGGGGGTAACGGCCGTAACCCACAACCCACAACCCACAACCCACCGGCCACAACCAAACAAAAAACCGGAATGCAATCAAACAACTCGCCTGACTGCATCCCGGTCTAATCTACCAATACGCTACGATACATTCACTCAATCAAACCAGCCACCCAACAATGCGCCAATGCCGCCGATGATCAGGAAGACCGGCCATATAATGCCCCAGGGCCACTCAAAGATAAAAGTAAGGGCAATGAGCGTCAGGATGAGGCCGCCAGTGATCGAACCACGCCCAGATTTGGTCAGACGGCCGTTGCCCCGATAATCCTCCCACGCGCTGCCAAAATTAGACACGGCGGGAATCAAGATGAACAAGGCCCACCAATTGTTCAGCGAAAAAGCGCCCAGATTGGTGAAAAGAAAAATCAAACCAATGGCAATCAGAATCACGCCCCCAACCCAATTTTTATGCGTTGAAATCGCCGAAGGCGCGCAGGGTTGGCTGGCGCGGCGTGACGGCCGTTCCAACTCTTCCTTGCCTATTTCAATGTACTGCGCTTTTTCTTCTTCTTTCAAACGGGAAATATCATCGCTCATCGCTCCGTACTCCTTCCTAATTTAGTCCAAAATGGTGACTCCTCAGTGGGTTGGTTGGTTCATGAGCGGGCTGGCAAGCAAACTATCAAACCAACCAACCAACCAACTTTTCCAAACAGACCTGGTAGTCACCCAAAACGATTATTACCCGCTATACGGACGACGCTGGGCAAAGTTTCAGGTATACTATATTCGTCACCAAAACCATTACACCACCCACGTCACATTGTCATCAATTCTTTTTGTGATACATTTCACAAATCGTTTCGCATTTAACTAGAGGAGAAAACCCATGCAAAACTTTGGTCCATTTGTCAGCGAATATGGCGTAGAAAATCACGGCATCAGCAATCCTGGTACTGTCTACTGGAACCTGTCCACTTCGATGTTGTACGAACAAATCATCCGCCGACGCGAGGGCAACATCGTCCACCTGGGGCCGATTGTCGTCAGCACCGGCGACCACACCGGCCGTTCGCCCAACGATAAATTTGTTGTCAAAGAACCCAGCAGCGAAAACGACATCTGGTGGGGAAAAATCAATCGTCCCTTTTCCCAAGAAAACTTCGATGCGCTGCACCGCAAAATGATGGCCTACATCCAAAACCGGGACATTTTTGTCTTTGATGGCTACGTTGGCGCCGATGCGCGCTACCAGATGCCCATTCGTATTATCAACGAATATGCCTGGCACAACCTGTTTGCCCGCAACATGTTTATCCGTGAATTGAACCGGGAAAAGCTGCAAAAACACGTGCCCCAGTTCACCGTCATTGACATGCCGCGCTTTAAAGCCGAGCCAGCCTTAGATGGAACCAACAGCCAGACATTTATCCTGTTGGATTTTGGCAAGCGGCTGGTATTGATTGGCGGCACGGAATATGGCGGCGAAATCAAGAAGAGTATCTTCTCCGCCATGAACTATTACCTGCCCAAAGCGGGAGTAATGAGCATGCATTGCAGCGCCAACTATGGCACAGACCGCGACGACACCGCCCTGTTCTTTGGTCTTAGCGGCACAGGCAAAACGACGTTGAGCGCCGACCCCACCCGCTCTTTAATCGGCGACGACGAGCATGGTTGGAGCGATGATGGCGTTTTCAATTTTGAAGGCGGCTGCTACGCTAAAGTCATTCGCCTGGACCCGAAGGGCGAGCCGGAAATTTATGAGACAACCCGCCGCTTTGGCACGATCCTGGAAAATGTGATTTTTGACAACGATACGCGCCGGGTAGATTTGAATGATGGTACGCACACGGAAAACACCCGCTCCAGCTATCCCATCACCCACATCCCTAATGCCGACCCGGAAGGGTACGGGCATCATCCGCGCAACGTGATGTTCCTGACGGCCGATGCCTTTGGTGTGCTGCCGCCCATCAGCAAATTGACGAAGGCACAGGCAATGTACCACTTCCTGAGCGGTTATACGGCGAAAGTGGCGGGCACGGAGCGGGGTGTTACCGAACCGCAGCCAAACTTTAGCGCCTGCTTTGGCGCTCCCTTTATGCCGCTGCATCCGGGCGTTTACGCCAGCCTGCTGGGCGAGAAGATTGATCAACATGGTTCGGCGGTGTGGCTGGTGAACACAGGTTGGACGGGCGGCCCGGCAGGCGTGGGCAGCCGCATGAAGTTGGCTTATACGCGCCGCATGGTAACGGCCGCTCTGAACGGCGAACTAAATAATGTCGAAACCGTGACCGAGCCGTTCTTTGGCTTGCAAATCCCGGTGAGCATTGAGGGTGTGCCGGACGACATCTTGAATCCCCGCAACACCTGGGACGATAAGGCCGCCTACGATGCGCAGGCGCAAAAGCTGGTGGGCATGTTTGTCAACAACTTTAAGCAGTTTGAGGATGGGGTAACGCAAGAGATTGCAGCGGCTGGCCCTAAAGTTCAATAGTCGGTGAGTAAGATTGCTTTTTACGGCCGTAAAATAGTATAGTATGAAACGGGGCGACACAATCGTCCCGTTTTTTGTACAGATTAGTAGATAGGGGCATACAATGTTTGAATTACCGCTCTTTCCATTAAATACGGTCTTGTTTCCGGGGATGCCTTTGCCGTTACACATTTTTGAACCGCGTTACCGGGAAATGGTACAGGTGTGTCTGGAAGATGAACGGCCGTTTGGCGTGGTTCTCATTCGCAGCGGCGTAGCCGAAGGCGGCCCGGCTGACCCTTACGAGGTGGGCTGTGTGGCCGAAATTGTGGAAGTACAGCGGTTGGAAGACGGCCGTATCCTCCTCATGACCGTCGGCACAGAACGCTTCCGCATCCGCTCCCTCAACTACGACAATTCTTACCTGATGGGCACCATGGAAGAATTCCCCTTCGCCGAAGAAGCCGAGGAACAACTGGCTCAGGCCACCAACCGCCTGTTTCCACTGGTCACCGAATACCTGCAAATCCTGGCCCGCAGCGGCAATGTAGAATTTGATCCCTCCCAGATGCCCACAAATCCCGAAGACCTGGCTTACCTGGCCGCCGCCGCCATCCAGATAGAACCAGAGCAAAAACAAGCCTTTCTGGAAAATGAAAAAGCCACCGAGGCCATCAACCAGCTCGCCCGCGCCTATCGGCGCGAGCTGGCGCTGCTGCGCCTTATGCCCAAAGAAGACCAGGGCATTTTTTCGCTCAACTAACCACTCAAAACGCGACAAAGCAAAAAGGCCGACCATCAAATGGTCGGCCTTTTTGTTTTGTCGCAGTTGAAGGTAATGGGTTAAGCCAGCGTATACAGTTCGCCAAACTTAGTCCATAAATAGCGAATATACGGGGCAATGGACAATGGCCCTCCGGTCACGCGCTCAACGATCTCGTTGGCCGTGAATTTGCTGCCATGCTGGTAGATGTTTTGCCGCAGCCAGCCGTGCAGCGTGGCAAATTCACCCCGGCCTATTTCCGACACAATAGTGGGCTGCGCCTGGGTGGCCTGCTCAAAAAAGGCCGCGCTCATGATATTGCCCAACGTGTACCCCTGGAAAGCGCCGCCGATAAAGCCACCATACCAATGCACGTCTTGTAAAACGCCGTCCCGGTTGTCCGGCGCTTGCAGACCCAAGTCAGACTGGTAACGCGCCTGCCAGGCGTCGGGCAAATCCTTCACCGCCAGGCTGCCTTCCAGCAGCGCCAATTCCAGATCGAAGCGAATCATCACATGCAGGTTGTAGGTCACTTCGTCGGCGTCGGTGCGGATCAGCGAGCGCTCTACCCGGTTGATGCCCCGGTAGAAGGTATCCAGCGAGGTGTGTCCCAACTGTTCGGGGAAAGTGGCCTGGAGTTCGGGGTAATAATGCTGCCAGAAAACGCGACTGCGCCCCACCAGATTTTCCCACAGGCGAGATTGGCTTTCATGGACGCCGGAGGATGTGCCATTTGCCAATGGTGTGCCATCTAAATCTTCCTTGATGCCCATTTCGTACATGGCGTGGCCCGATTCGTGCAAGGTACTGAAAAGCGCTTCGCTGAGGTCTTCCGGCTTGACGCGGGTGGTAATGCGAATGTCGCCCAGGGCAAATTTGGTCATGAAGGGGTGGTGGGTTTTGTCTTGCCGGCCGCGTTGAAAATCAAACCCATATGCCCGAATCACCTTTTGCCCAAAGGCGAGCTGCTGATCTTCGGGGTAGGTTTGCCGCAGGGCGTTGTTGTCGGCCAGGGGCTGGCCGACAATAGCCTGGACGATGGGGACCAGTTCGGCGCGTAGTTCGGCGAACAGGGCGCGCACCGATTCCGCCTTCATGCCTTCGTCGGAAAAGTCTATGAGGGGGTCGGCGATATGGTCGTAGCCGGGGAAGCAGTTGGCAACCTGGCGGCTGAAGTCGAGGGTTTTTTCCAGGTAGGGCTGCACGGCCGTAAAATCATTGGCCGGCCGCGCCTGTGCCCACGCCTGGTAAGCGGCCGCCGAATGGGCGGTGAACGCGCCCAACAGTTCAACGGGCACTTTGGTGGCTTTGTCGTACTGTCGTTGGGTGACGCGGATCAGAGCGGCGTCGTCGCTGTCGTAGGGGAGGCTTTCGGCATACGGCCGTAACCCATCCAACAAGCGCCCCGTTTCCACATCTATGAACTTTTCGTGGGAAAGCTGGCTCAACGTCGCCAACTGCCGGCCACGCGCGGCCGCCCCGCCAGGCGGCATGTAGGTGGTCTGGTCCCAATTCAGAACGGCCGCTGCGCCGTTTAAATCTTCTATTTCTAATAAGCGTCGTTTTAACTCCGCCAGTTTCTTTTCCATGTTATTCTCCTTGCCGGACTGGGTGACAAATTGACCGGGTGAAAAGTATTTACAGGTCCAACCGCAGTGCCCGCCGTGTCTCCGTGGTAAGCAGTTACCGCAACTGACCAAATGCTACCCCAATCGGTAGAGAAGTCAATTGCCGACAGCAGCTTTAGCGCCGTGGGTTAGGGCGCGGGCGCAAGGGGGTTCGGCCGGTTTAGGGCACGGTCGGCCAATCCAGGGCCAACGACCATCACCAGGGAAGCAATCACCTTGCCCGATTGGGTGACGGCAAACACGTCGGCATAACCAACCGAAGCGCAGGTGGCGATGTAGTAAAAAGCATCCACGTAGGTCTTAATTTTGGGATTGGCCTCTTTTTCGGCGGTGTAGAACGCGGCCGCGGCCGCGCCTAAAAAAGCGAAGGCTGAATCGAGTGGATTGTCTTCCACGTAGGTTAGGAAGGCATCTTGCCAGGCGCCTTTTTGCTGCAACAGGCTGTCCAGATACTCTTTGAGTTGGCTGCCGGTAACGCCAAACCAGGTTTGCAGGAAGTCAGCCGTTGGGCCAACGGGCGCTGGACCAACGGCCGTCGTCTCTCCATTTTTTGGTACGTTCGCCAACAAGGTATCCAGGGCGTGTTGTTGTTCGGGCGTAAGCATAAGTTTGGTTTCGTTATTATTTGCGCTTGTAAACATCATCGCGGGCGGCGTTGTAATCTTCGCGCCGGGCGATTTGCTCCTGGCGCTCTTCGAGTTGGTGGTGCAGGGCAGCGGCCGTTTTATCCATTTCCGCGCGCAGTGTTTGCAGCCGTTCCATCATCGCCACGTTGTCGGCCCGGTCACTAAGCTGCCCGGACTGGCTGGTGAGGTCGCTCAGGCGGGTTTGCAGCCGTTCGATTTCCCCCTGTACCACCAGCAGCGTCACCGCAAATGTCTTGTACTGTTCGGCTAATGTATCGGCGTCAGCGCGGCCTTGCGCCTGGGCGGTACGCCAGGCCGTCTCGGCCCGTCTCTGACGCGCCAATGCCTGTGCCAATTCGTCCTGCAAAGCATCCAGGCGCTTTTGCGTCTGGCGAACGAGGTCGGCAATGGGGTCGGGAACGGCCGTTTCTGTCTCTTCGCTAAACAGGTCGGCGACGGCCGTTTGCACCGCTCGCCGCACTTTTGTCCATAAGTTCATATTGTTTGGGGTAGATTGGTTCAATCTTCAGAGATCGAACCAATCTTCTGTACCGTGCCTTACTTCGCCGCCGCCCGCAGATAAAAGTCCTCAAACGGCAGGTCGCGGATAATAGGCAAGCTGTCCAACGCCGCCTGAGCCTTGGTGATAGACGGATTGTCTGTGAGCTTGTCCGCCAGCAAATTCAACACGTCACCCACCGATTGTCCCTTGAGTTTATTCAAGTTCAAGTTCTGTTCGGCCAATTTGACAATCTCCGGCACCAGAAAAGCCAATTCCGTGACGCTGGTGCTGCCGTTAGTAGGGTGTGGCCGCGTCAGGCTGTCGCCAGCGGCATTCCCCGTCACCTTGTTGAGCAGTTGTTGGCCCACGTCCAGCAGCGGCCGTGGTGTGTTATTCATCACCTCGCCCAACCCATCAGCCAGCGTCACCATGCGCAGCAGGGAAGCCGCCGCATTCGGGTCGCCAATCAGCTTGATATTCATCGAAGCCAGCGCCTTACCCAGCGCCTCCGATTTAGCGATTTCAATTTGCACCTGGGCATCTAGTTGCAGTTTGAGCAGTTCCACCCGCTGCGCCACGCCATCATAGGCCGCCAGCGCTTCGGCTTTGGCTTTGGCGCCTTCGGCTTCGGCCAGCCCACGCGCTCTCACGGCATCGGCTTCACGCATGCCCGCTTCGGCTTTGGCCTGCAATACGTCCGCTTCCGCCAGACCGGCCGCCGACGCCCTGACCTTGGCCGCCTCGGCGTGCAATTTTTCGGCGTCGGTTTCGGCCATTGCCTGGGTACGCACCGTTTCAGCCTGCTTCAACGCCGCTTCGGCTTCGGCTGAGGCCCGGGCTTTCAGGGCCGCTGCTTCGGCTTCCGCATGACGTTGTTTGCCCAGCGCATCCATCTCGACGCGGTTTTTCTGCTCAATCATCGCTTTTTGCGCTTCGCGTTCGGCCTGGATAATGCTGATTTTGGCTTCGCGCTGCGCCTGCTGCGTGGCCTCCACCGTCTTGACGGCCTGCGCCGCTTCCTCGCGTTTCGCCAGGACCAGCAGGCGTTCCTGCTCGGCTTGTTCGCGCTCTTGTTCCGCATGGACCAGGGCGATCTGGCGCTGCTGATCGGACAGTTCCAATGCCTGTCGGCGCGCCAACTCTGTCGCCATGATCTCTTGGGTTTTGCGTTCCGTTTGCACGGCTAGTTCCTGCTCTTTTTCAATTTCCAACAGCGCCACAGCCCGCTCTTTGGCAATGCGCGCCTGCTCCGACTTTTGCAATTCTTCAAAGACTTGTTTGTCGGCTTGCGCTTTTTCGGTGGCTTCCATGGTGCGCACTTCACGGGCCTGGGTCGCGGCGGCCAGGGCCAGGTCACGGTCCAGGTCTAATCGTTGGCGGGCAGTATCGGTATCGCGCTGTTTGATTTCGATTTCTGTCCGGCGTTCAATGTCGTTGCGTTCGCGCAGGGCTTGCTGGATGACCTGGGCGTTGGCGCGGGCCACCTGCGCGCCGAACACGTCGTCGGTGCCAAAGGAGCCTTGCCGGGCGGCGCGCAAAGTCAGGATGGAGACGGATTCGAGCATGAGACCGTTCTCTTCCAGGTCGGTTTTGAGGCGATTTTGCACTTCCTCGATGAATTTTTCGCGCTCTTGGTGCAAACTCATCAGGGTGAAGGTAGCGGCCACATCACGCAAAGCGCCGTCTAATTTGGCGTCTACCAGTTCTTTGACAGTGTTGCCATCCACCTGTTTGCCGCCAATGGTGCGGGCGGCGTCTACAATGCCCTCAATGGTGGGATTGACTTTGATGTAGATGATGACCTTGATGTCCGCGTATTGCGGGTCTATGGTGAGCAGGGCTGTTTCGCCGGTGCGCTCAATTTCGATAGCCATGGTATTGAGGTCTACCCAGGTTATCTCGTGGATGAGGCGAAAGACCCAGCCGCCGCCGTTCATGACGACTTTGGGCGGCATGGTGGCTTTGCCCAGACCGCCCGTTCGCACAAAAGCGCGGTTGGGTGGTGTCTTGGTATAACCGCGTAAGATGGACAAGAACAGAGTTACACCAACAAAAACGACGATGATGAAGATGGCTAACGGGATGATATATTGCATGGTTCCTCCAGGAATTTAATCATAGATTTCGCCGATTACGCAGATTTTTTGCTGGGTAAAGGGAGGGGCTGTGGTGGGTGAACGGCCGTTATCACTGGACAAGCCGTTTTATCTACGGCCAATCGGTACAACCATATATCGCTTCTTTTGCGTGTCATACTCCACCAGGGCCACTTCCGCCTGGCTGCCAATCGGTTCGTCCTCGGCGGTGATGGCGAAGACGTTGATGAGCGTGCCGCCCTGGTCACGCACACGAACCAGGCCGTAAGCGCCATCTACGCGGGAGCTGATCACGGTCCCGCGCCGGCCCACCAGACCGGTGGCGGCCGTGGCCGTGGAGCTGATAGAGGGCAGGGCGCGGCCAATTAACCGGGCCAGGCGGGAGCTGACCAGGCTGCCGCCAATCAGGGCGACAAGCAAGCTGACGATAAACGCCCAGGCCGGGTAACTGCTGAAAACGGCCAGGATAAGGCTGTTCACCGTCCAACCCAGAATGCCAATGCTGCCCAACAGAATAAGCAGCACGACCAGCAAAGGCGCTTTGCCCACGCCAACAAAGGCGAGGATGGATAACATTTCGGACAGGCCACCAGCGTCGGCGTCTACGTCTACGTCGGCGTCGGCATCCAGGTCAATGTCAGCGTCCAGGTCAGCATCGAGATCAACATCAGCGTCGAAATCGGCGTCCAGGTCGGCATCGGCGTCGCCATCGCCGCCCAAGCCGATGAGTTGGAGGGCGGTCAGCACGCCGCAGAACAGGAGCATGATGGTGAAGGGCAGGTTGTACCAGGCGAAAATGGCTGCAAGGGTTTCGGTTAACATGGCTGCTCAGGCGTTATGCAGTAGATGGCTGGTATGGAGGCCAGCGTTGATCATGATAAGTTATACGGGCAAACGGCCGTCTTGTTGCGTCAGTTGGGGTGAAACGGCCGTTTCACCCCAACTGACTCCCTAATCTTCCGGCAGATTTTACCGTTTAAAGCCGTTATTAGCACTTAATAAGCAGCACATAACTATTCACCACGGAGGCATGGAGGGCACAGAGATTAAACCTGTAAAAACTCCGTGTTCTCCGTGTCTCCGTGGTGCAATCCCAGAGGGGATGTATGGAACGAACATCATCTGACGCGCTTGCAAACCAGACCAGACTAGACCATAATGAGTTTACCGCAATGGGAGGTGATTGAAGATATGCAAATCACAAATATTTCTGATGCCAAAGCAAGCTTATCAAAACTGATCGAAAGAGTGATAAATGGCGAAGAGGTCATTATCGGAAAATCCGGCAAACCCGTCGCCAAATTAGTGCCCTATACTCTGGATACAAATCCACGTCAATTGGGCGCAGGCCATTGGCGCGGTAACATATGGATGGCCGATGATTTTGCTGAACTGCCGGATGACATCCTGAATCTTTTTACAGAGGATGGTGAAGATAGTGAACCTGCTGCTTGATACCCACGCTTTCCTATGGGCGATTGACAACAATCCCCGACTTTCACAAAAAGCGCGAGACGCCATTATAGATGGTAACAATATCGTCTTTGTGAGCGCAGCGACAGCCTGGGAGATTACTATCAAAAAGTCACTTGGCAAATTGAGAGTTCCAGATGGAGATTATCGAGAAGAGCTAAAATTGCATCGTTTCACGCCGCTTGATATCACAACAGAACATGCCCTCATGGTTGAAAGGTTGCCGCTGCATCATAAAGACCCGTTTGATCGGATGCTGATTGCCCAGGCGCAAGTAGAAAAACTAACGTTGATCACCGGCGACCCTAAGATAAAGGCTTACACGGTTCCAATTATTGAGATGTAGCCGGAAGGATGGTTGCCATGATAGACAAATTTGCGCGATATTGGCTGGGACTCACGGCCGTTTCCCTCCTCCTCCTTCTCACCGCCTGCGCCCAACCCACAGCCACCCCCACCGTTACCGCAACGGCCGTTCCCGCCACCGCCATTACCTCACCCCCCACGCCTACGCCCGAACCCACCGCCACGCCCACCCTGACGGTCGAAGAACTGCGCGATCTGCGGGCAACGGCCGTTCTCACCACCCTCCCCGGCTACAACCCCGCCCATCACGACGCCCTGCTGCCCCTGGCCCTCGCCCTGTGGGGCAACGAGGACGTGATTGATCCGGCTGACGTGACGATTGTGGTGGAAACGGCCGTGCAAGTCACCAGCGACGCCGCCTACCCATCTGGCACGCTCTTTGTCTGGAACGACGATTCCCACCCCCAACCCCTCATCCTCACCGGGCAAGAAAACAGTACCATCAACCGCAGCGAAGTCGCCTTTGGCGCGGCCACCCTGGACACCTGGGTCAGGTACGATGTAGACGGCAACGTCCTGGAGTTTGTTGACCCCGCTGGTAACTGGATAAGTCCGCTGGATATTCAAACCGACGGGAGTTTTAGTTTCTTTACACAAGAACGCATTTTAGCCGATGGAAGCCGTGAAAATACAAATACTGTTTGGTGGGCCAATGGCGGGCAGCCGGCGGAGATTGCCAACGGACCAGATGGTACATCAATGGCCAACTTTCTTGATACCAACCCAGGCCTCCAACTAACCCAAACCGAAGGACCCAACGGCCGGCACCTGGTAGCCCTCATAGATATAGACACCCAAGAATTGCGCTACACCCTGGACGAGGGCGGCACCTGGACCCTAGTCGAGCAAGCGTCTCTGACAGTTAGAGAATTCTACAGCGATGTGCCAATTACTTTTGTAACCGACACGAGAGGTGTTGTCCGCGGCGAGTTGCCCGAAAGCGTAACCCGCATACTAACTATGCAAGAACTTGATGAAAGAGCCAGAGCTATAAATTTCACCCCCGAATATGGGTGTAGCACTGAATACGGTACGGATGGTCGGTTTCACACAGTCGCCGTCGTTCTTTCCTATGACACAATATCATTCCGGTTCCCTGACGGTACTATCGAAAATTATAAGGGTTTTTGGATGCAAACTTGCGGGGTGGGGCCAAATGGCGAACTGGTGCCGGTAATCTTTTTTACCTACTTTGGAGGTACAAGAAATGAAGCTGGAGTGACAACAGAATTAGATGAACGTAATAGATACAACTTTAACACCTGGAATCGCACCACTGGACAAGTAGAGCCTGCTCAGACCCTAAGCCCCAATTTCCTTACTACTAACAGAGAGAGTATAACTGGACAGGCTGTAGTACTCCGGCAACCCAGCAACACGCCCGATAGCCCGCCCGGGAAAATTTTTACCGAACTAGTGAATCCGCGTGAAGGCGGTTTTGGAGGAATCGATAAGACCGGTTTTGATATATACTACCCAGGCCAAACACCTTTCATAGGTACTGTTGCTCTAGATAAACCTTAATAACCTCTACCATTACTAACAAACTAAATAGCCCCTTGTACTCAAGCCTGTATTGCTGATAACTTAGTGGTATGGTGAGTGTACAATTAGCCAATCTTAGACCATGGTTATTGCCAATTGTTGTGTCGGTGTTAGTAGTAGTGGCTGTGTTTGGGGGGTACTTTTATACCGTCAACCCCCAGACTACTCACAGCCTTGACGTTGACTTGGTCAATCAAGACCAAAGACTGTATAGCTTGGTTCAGGTAGAGGGCCGGGAATTGGTGCTGGTAGAGGGGGTAATTACCGCCATTGGGCTGGAGCAAACCGAAAACATTACTTTTCCCGACCAATACTTTGTCACCGTGCAAAACCAGCAGCTACCCCACGCCCTATACCACATTTCGCTTGGCCCCCCACAAAAGCCGTTAAGAGTGTTTTACCCCAACCGCCAAAATCAACCCGAAGCTATTGTAACCGAAACCGTAAACGCCAAAGCACTAGCTGACTTGCTTAAGCGGGGCAACAGTGTGGCGGTAGAGCTAAGCTTTCCGCTCAACCAACCCGAAATCAAAACCGCGTTTATGGACGAGTTGAACCAGTTTGTGCGGGGGACCCAGCAGTCCACTGACAAGGCAGTGTTTGAGGTACATTACTTTAGGACTCACCGAGTATACGTTTATGAATAAACTTTTGACCAGCGCTGCTGTTGCCATGAGTGTAGCCTTTATGTGGCTAGGCTTTAGGCTGGCAGAGGGCACGCCACAGGTAAGGGCGGCCCAGTGCTGGGAGCCGGGTTGTTGTGGTTATAGTTTGGTTTACAACCAATGGTCGTGTCAGTCCGCCGAGGCAAGCGGCTTGTGTCTTGATATGGGCGAATCGCCTACCTGGGTATGTAATTCCAACGGACTGACTGATTCAGACCCGAATACTTGTCGGTACGATCGTTGCAACGGCCAGCCCTGCGAGTGGCGCTGCCCGTTATCCGATTGGGGCAACCAGTGCGTGATAACCAGCGGCAATGTAGCATGCAGCCACCCCAACGACAGCACCTGCACCGCCAACGTCATTGCCCAGCAATGCGTATCCCAAGCCGGGGCAAATGACTGCTCCAACTACAACGGCGCCCCAGACAATCGCTCGTGTTGGGTTACTGGTAGTGCTACACCCACCCCCGTTGCCGTAGGGGTTGGGACGGCGCGGGCAAGACCTACCCGAAATGGACGGCCGTTTTCTCCGCGCCGTCTCGCCCAGAACACGGCCGTACCATCAACCAGTCCAGCCCAGACCATCAGGCATAAGCCGTCTCGCCCACGTCCACCACCTCAAACGTCAGCGCGTTGTCGGCAACGCCCACCACAACGTGATCGCCGTCGCGGATTTCCGCCTGAATCAGCTTCAAGGCCAGCGGGTCCACAATCTGCTTTTGCAGCACCCGTTTCAACGGCCGTGCCCCATACACCGGGTCGTACCCCTCGGCCACCAGCCGGTCCATCGCCGCGTCTGTCAGGGTGATGGTCACATTGCGCTTCGCCAGCAGCTTGCCCACATGCCCCAATTGGATACCGGCGATGGTCCGCAGTTGTTCCTTCTCCAACCGGTGGAACAGCACAATCTCGTCCACCCGGTTCAGGAATTCCGGCCGGAAATGGTTGCGTAACGCCCCCATCACCCGCTCTTCCATCACCGCCTCGTCGCTGGCGTCCAAAAGGTATTGGCTGCCGACGTTGCTGGTCATGATGA